>JBDTYQ010000006.1:0-76318 GCA_040005515.1 bacterium | reverse complement strand
AATTCCACGAGATGGTGCGAACGTCTTTGCATCTGTTGTTGGGCACCCTGGCGATTCGGCGCGGCGCTGTGACCCAGTGCGTCCCTGGTAGTGATGTAGTTGAATGCATCGCGGTGTGGGGACTGGGCGATGACCTGAAAACTGATCTCACAGTGACAGATACTGAGCGGGAATCGTTTCTAACTTCCGGCTTGAGCCGTCTCAGCACTCACGATGCTAATCCGCACTTTGTCGAATTTCTTTCTCGTCATCAGAGTGAACTCGAGAGCAGGGAAATCGAGTTGATCATCCCGATGGTTGTGCGCGGTGAACTCACCGGTTTGGTTCTCCTCGGTGGGAAGGCGAGTGGGCAATCTTTTTCGGAAGAAGATCTCGAAGTGATTCGGGCGATGGTGCGCCACGTTGGCGTTGGTATTCACACACACCAACTCTTCGATCAGATCGAGCAGCGTGCAGCCGAGAACCGGCGTCTCTACGAGGATCTCAGGGCCATCTACCGCGATACTGTCCGAGCGTTCGCGGCGGCAATCGACATCAAGGACAAATATACACAGGGGCACTCGGAGCGAGTCGGAAGATACTGCGAAATCATCGCGCGCGAGCTTGGTTGGGCTGACGAAGCGGTTGAAGGCATCACTATCGCCGGCTACCTGCATGACATCGGCAAGCTCGTGGTCGAGCGAGAGATTATTAATGCTCCTTACAAGATCGACGCCAAGGCCTCAAGCGAGTTGAACCGCCATCCCGCCGCAGGATTCGAAATCCTATCTCCGATTCATCATCCTTACGCAGACATCCCTTTGATGGCGAAGTATCACCATGAGCGGATGGACGGGCGTGGTTATCCGGATGGGTTGATTGGTGACCAGATTCCGCTCGGCGCGCGAATCGTCAGTCTCGCAGACTCATTCGACGCGATGACGACCGATCGTCCTTACAAAACGCGTCGCAGGTTCGAAGACGTCATCCACGATTTTCGACGGAACACTGGAAAGCAGTTTGATGCGCAGGTGGTGGTTGCTTTGTGCCGTGCTTTATTGAAAGAGGTAAACGGTGAGGCCAAAGAACGTCGCATGAGTAAGATGCTCGGTAAGAACTACCTCGATACTGAGCGCGACATTCCGCTCATCACCCAACTCATTTCTGAGTTGGATCCCCATCACCTGATGGCAGCCGCCGACCGCCGCTAATGGAAAGTCGAAGTCTGGTTACTTTGGCTGGATGCGAATGACGAAGTTGCAGATCGCAATCTTCTGATCGGGCATTACTGCTGTGCGTTCCTCGCGCGGCAGTTCATGGCCGGAAACGAGGGTCGGGTTGCGGCCCTTGGGAACGATCCAGAACCGACCATCATCATCGCGCGTGAGAATTGCGTGAACCCTGCTTACCTCCGGATCACCTTTAAGCGGCAGGTCAACCGTTACTGAGCGGGAACCACGACCGATCGTGATTTCAGGTTTCGAGATCGGCACTACTGCTTCGCGAACCCCATCCTTCCAGAGTTCGATCGAGTAAAGCTCAACGATGCGCTTTCGCACGACAGTCTGTTCGCTGCTGATGTCCTCAGCAGTCTCACGGATTGTGTCGTTGAAATTCGGAACCTTGCCAGATCCCGGAGACTCGGCGCTGACTCGCGCGGTAACCATCGTGTGGCCGCTTTCCGTTTCGTCCCAAACTGGCTGAACCCGAAATTCACCTTTGTTCAGGGTCCCATCGACACGCAACTCCACGGCAAATGACTTCGTGGCCAGCTGTGTCGAGCCACTCAACTCTTTCGCTCGCTCGGACAGTACATGGAAGAGTCCCTGCTCGAGCCCGCGGCGTTTGTCTCCCTGCCAATCCTTATCATCCTCGGAACTGAGATAGACGATATATTCCCCCGGGATGTAGGTTGGTCCGCCGGGAGGGGTAAACATCTCGCGCTGCATCGCGGCTTCCACCTCGCGGGCAATCTTCACCAGAAATTCTTCCCAGACACGGCGCGGTCGCGAATGCTCATCCGCAGACTCAAGGAGATCGTCCGAGACGTCGCCGTCAATCCACTTCCTAATCGATTCAAGCAGGCCCAATGGTTTTCTCTCCCATTACTGGACAGCGGTTCCTCTTGCTCCAGACTTGGTCTGGACCAAGGACCGCAGTCTATTCTACTAATCGAGCTTCACAAACTTTTTATTCATCCAGCCGCGATCCGCAGCAAAGGGATCATTCTTCGGCCGGCCATGTTTGACAACCTGAACTTCGTACCAATTAGTGTCTACCGACAACACTTTCACACGTGAGCCAAATTCCGCAAGTCCGATAACAGGGTTCACAGCGCTCGGATCGCCGCGCAGGTTCACATCGGCAGTCGTGACGCCCTCGCGCCCGACTACAAAGTAATCCCCGACCGTCGGGATGCTAACAATCGGATTCCAGTTAGACGTTACGTAGCGATGGGTTGCGAGAAGCATTCCAGCAAAACTAAGAATCAGCAGCACTGCCACGAGAAATGGTCGCGACCGGGGAGCAGGCTTCGCCCGTTGCAGCGACCTCGCAGGCTTCCCGTTTCGCGACCGATCGGGAAACGCTCTGACGATGTCCCGAGCGCTTTGCCTTTCTGCCGTCGGAGAGGCCGCGGCCTGTTCGAGCATATTTACCGGGACAACGATCTTGGGACGGCGCGCCGTCGCAGTACCCGCGTAGGCAATTTCGGGCGGACGCGCGACGTCGAAACGGGGACGAGGCGGAGCTTGAGTCAGGTCTTCCGGTTCCACGTTCAATTCCGAGCTTGGTTTGCGGTTCACTGCTTCATCCAGCCTTAGGGGCCGCGTCGGTGGCATCACGGCGTCGGACAAGTCATCCCAGAACGCCGCCACTGTCTGGTGGCGATCCGCGGCGCAATCTTGTGTTGCTTTCTCAAGGACTCGCAGCACCGACCTGGACCAATATTGTTCGCCAATCGATTCGGGAAACTCCGTGATCGGACGATGAGCAAAACGTCGCGGAGCCTCGCCCGCAAGCAGGCTGTAGGTCGTCTTTGCGAGTGAGTAGATATCAGCTGCCGGAGTCAATTGCTCGACCCGGGGCGAAAGGGAACTCGGATCTAACGGACCAGTTTGCCCCAGCGGATTATGCTCGGGCGCCGAGTAAATATTGGTGCCCACTCGAGTGATTGCGCCTTCGTTGGCTTCAAAACGCGCAACTCCAAAGTCAGCAATCTTGAGAAGCTGCCGATCAGCAGTCAGCAGAAGATTCTGCGGCTTGATATCACGATGAATCACACCGCAGGCATGCGCATGGGCCAAACCGGAGCACACCTGCTCCAGATAAAACACCGCCTTCTCAATCTGCAGGGGATGATGGCGCGAGAGCGCTGCCAGATCCCCGCCCGGCAGGTATTCGAGCACGATGTAGTGAAACGTTGTGCCGGCAAGATCGATAGCAGTCCCGTGACCGAGACGGCTGATGATGTTCGGGTGCCTGACGCGATCGAGTGCGACTGCTTCGTTTTGAAAGTTTGTAACCAGAGTCCGCTCGAGTTCGGCGTCGGGAGTTTCCTGCAGCAAGATATTTAGCGCTTTGATTACGACAGTGATTGGACCGTCTTCAGCAGCAGCGTTGTCCTTGGCAACGTAGATCTCAGCATAGCTGCCGCGACCCAAACATTCGAGCACGTCATAACGTCCATCGAGCCTGCTCTGCTGTAGTTTTAGTTCACCCATCTGTTCGTCCAACACGCCAAAGCGCGGTTTTCCTGGATGCTTGTACACCTATCGCGGCATCATGCGCCTGGGCTACGGAACCAACGCCCGCCAGGAAAATTTTTAGGGGGAGCTACTACTGGAGGGTTTGGGTAACATTTCGTCGTAATGCGTCAGGGCCTGTGGCTTTACCGAATCTGATTTGAGTGCGAGCGCCGCGAGGGCAAGCGTCGCCTCTTTGCGCAGGGTTGCATTCGCCGGCGAGGTCTGAGCATCACTCTTGGTGATCGCCTGCTCGAACGCCCGGGCCGCTTCATCACTGTTTCCGGAAAGCAGCGAAGCTCTCCCGTAAAGGTACAAGAACTCCGGGTCAGAAGACTCAATCGGATTTAGAACACCCTGGGCGGCAAGCAACCGCGTCATCTCGGTTCCCAGCCACGCTTTCGGGTCTCTATCGACGTCACGTCTCGCTCGTTCAAATTTCAACAACGGATCTTCAGGTGGAGCAGAAATGGGAGTCGGCTGCGCCATTCCAACCTTTTCATCGAGATAAGGAATTGATCCCCTGTACCGTCTGCCGCCGTAGAAGGTCGCTCCGAGCGCGGCGAGCACAACGAGAAAGATGAGGAATCGACCGACACTGCTGCCAACGTTACCCGTGGGAGAGTTTCTGTCAGTGATGTTCAATTTGCGTTCGGCTGTGACGATTTGTTCCCCCTGTGAGCGGGCGGCACTCGCAGGAAAATCTGAAGGCAAGAGGCGAAGCGCGTCTTGAGTCTCATCCAAATTGCCCGCGTAAGCAGGTTGAGCGGGCAGGCTGGCCGCAGTCTCTTGTGACGCTTCTGGCGAGATAGTACGTTGCAGGTCTTCCGGGCGATTATCAGGCGAGATGTGCACACCTACCCTGATGATCACAGCAGTCAGGTTGTCTTCCGCCCCGCGATCGTAGCAGCGGCGTTTCAGCTCCTCACAGAGATCGGCGAGGTCATTCTGCGTTATTAATAACTGCCGCAGCTCTGCATCGGAAATGTGCCGCGTGATTCCATCAGTGCAAAGGAGAAACTCGGTGCCCTCCGCAACCTCCATTGTTTTCAGATCGACTTCGACAGTGTCTTCCGCGCCGAGCGCGCGACTGATAACGTTCTTGCTTGGATGATTCGCAGCTTGCTCCGCCGTCATGCGTCCGGCGCGCACTTCCTCTTCAACCACCGAATGATCTTCAGTCTCGCGCAGCAGCTCTCCTTCTGGCGTCAGCCGGTACAACCGCGAATCGCCAACGTGTCCGATAGTCGCGATGTTTCCTTTGAGATGCAGTGCGACGATGGTCGTGGCCATCATGGAGAACTTGGCATGGTCCTGCGCCATCTGATGAATAGAAGCGTTAGCGCGCTGAATCGCCAGCTCCATCAAGTCTTCGATGTCTGCGCCGTCGACCTGATGACGAAATGCTTCGTCCAGCACTTCAATGGCAGTTTGAGAGGCGACTTCACCAGCCTCGGCTCCGCCTACGCCGTCGGCCACAGCGAAAATCACGCGTTCGCTATCGGCGAGGAACGAGTCCTCGTTGAGAGGGCGGCGCTCATTCAGGCCGCGATCAGTGATAGCTCGGGATTCGATATTGAATGAGGTTGCTGGCTGCTTCATTCGACAGCCTCCAGTTTAACCGATGAAGGGGATCGCACGGGCACTCGGCTGGCTAGCAGCTTGTCCCCTGCGTTCCTGTGAGAAAAAGCCATAAGCATTCCTAGCATCGCATAGCTCGTAATCAAGCTGAAACCACCATGGCTAACGAACGGCAAGGTGATTCCGGTCATGGGCAAAGCGCGGAGGATGCCGCCCATGTTAACGAGTGCTTGAAAGCCCATAAAGGCTGTGAGGCCGGCGGCGCAGAGTTTAGTAAACATGTCGCGCGCCTCGAGGGATGTACGCACCCCTGCCGCTACGAAAACGATAATGGCGAGGATGACAACCGCTCCGCCGATCAGACCGGTCTCTTCGGCCACAGCCGCGTAAACGTAATCGGAATCGGCGATCGGAATCACTTCCGGAAAGCCGAGGCCAAGGCCTCTTCCCGTTTTCTTACCCGCAGTTAAACCGAAGATCGCCTGCGCCGGCTGAAAAGCGAGCTTGTCGAACCAGATATCCACGTTCACGGTTTTCTGCAGCGCGGGGCTTTGGTCTGCCAGTGTTTTCAGTTCGGGCGTGTGGTTCAGCGCATCGTCGTAATCTTTCTTCCACCAGGGAACCTCCGGTGATGGAGGATCAAAACCGTCGAGCCATAGGTGAAAACGTTGCTGAATGCGCGACGGCAACGCGGCCTGTACCGGACGAGCTATCGTTGGCAGCAGAGGCACCTTTTCCTGAATGTCTCGCGGAAGTGCACCCACAACCAAAATTCCGATCACGAGAAAGACTGAGCCTACGAAGACGAGCAGTTGCGGCCAGCGACGCACGGCGACGAGGTACAGCGTGGTATAGGCTGCGCTGAAAATCATCATCTGGCCAAAGTCCTTGAGCGCGAAGAAGGGGATGAACGGGATCATCGCCATCACGACCAGGGGAACGATGTCTTTCGCTCGCGGTATACCCCAGTAGGTTTCCGCGAGATCTTTGTAGCGCGCCGTGAGGATTCCGGCGAAGCCCAGGAGGAAAGGAATTTTTGCGGGCTCCCACGGCGTCATGTTTCCGAGGCTCTTACCGGCGCTCGACGTCACGACCGCCGCCGCAAGAGGCACAAGCGTTAATAAGACGATGATGAAACTGTTGCGTTGCAGGAACAGAAGAAAGTTATCGCGAACACAGAAAGAGTACGCGACTGAAAACGCGATGAAAGACAGGATCGGAATCCAGGTGTAGCTCGCCGTGAGCGCATTTGCCAGTGTGTAGTTCGACGGCTTGCGGGGCAGCAGGTCCAGATCAACAGGACGGGCCGGAGTTGGCGGCAGGCCCATCATCTGTTTCTTTACCGGGTCGTAGTTTTCGAGAATGTAGCGCGTCCGTAGCGCCGCCATCTTTTCTTCTCGCGCCGCCGACTTGTTCCGCGCGTTGTATTCGGGATCGCTGTAGAGCCGGTACTGAATCAACATGCCCATCGCGAACAGCAGGATTGCCGCAGTGAAGAGCGTCCAGTTCCCGGCAAACCTCATCACGCGGGACAGCCAGATGAGGAGGATGAGCAGGGGCAGGAACATCATCAAATCACGCACGGCGCCGATGACCGAAGTTTCATAGCCGCGCAAGATTGCCGCGCGATGAATAGCGAAATAGCCGGCAATCTCCAGACCGACAATCAGGACTAGGATGAACAGATGTGACGATGCGCGATTCTTCATTTGAAAATAATCAGCGATCCGCAATCAGCAATCGTTAATGTCTCCGGGTTCCCGGCTCTACGCCTCGCGGTTTCTTGGGACTAGCCGGCGGTGCCGCGGTGGGCCCTTTGAAATAGCCCAAATCCTTTGCCTTGAGTACCAGCACTGCAGCGATCGGCGCAGCTGACTTCGAACCGTAACCACCGCCTTCGACGATGACTGCGATCGCCAACTGCGGCTGCTCAAGGGGAGCGAGGCAGAGAAACCATGCATCTATCCGTGGATGGTCGTCGTCCATGATCGTCTCTTCGTACTCACGAATGATGTTGCCCTTGCTGTCTTTTTCCACTCGATGTCGCGTCTTCAGCTGACCGGTCTTCTGGTCGTAAAGAGGGACAACCTTCTGAGCCGTCCCGGTCTTGCCTCCCGTGTTGATGCCGGCAGCTTTGACAGGCGCAAAGACTCCTCGTGCCGTGCCGCGTGGACCGCCTGTCACGAGTCCCATGATGTCACGCATGCGTTTGGCAATCTGTGGGGTAACGACCTGCTTAAACATTTCCGGCGGCCTATCGAATTCCATCCTGGGCTTCATCAATTTGCCTTCCATATTCCCGATTGCTGACGCGGCAAGCGCCATTTGAAACGGCGTCATTTGTCCGGCATAGCCCTGACCGTAGCCCATCAGCGCCAGATCATAACGGGTGACTTGCTTGCCCGTAACGATCGTGGCCTCACGTGGTGCCAGCGCTCGTTTGATCGCGTCGTTGCTCGCGTTCCATATCTCCGGCAGCTTGCGGCCGCGCAAGGCTTCAATAGGCGTATCGTATGTGCCAATGCCCAGCAGTTGGGCGGCTCGTTTCAAGTTCTCGGCCCCCAACTTCACTCCCATCTGCGCGAAGTACTGATTGCAGGAAACTTCGTATGCCGTGTCGATACCGATGCGACCATGGACCTCGCCGGCACCACCATCATCGAGAATCACATTAGCGCCAGGAGCCGCGTAGTAGCCGCCACCACTACAAGTGAATTCCGTATCCTGGTAGCCGGCCAAAAAAGCAGCCGTCATCGTCACCGTCTTAAAGGTTGAACCGGGAATGTAGTAAGCGCCGAGGGCGCGACTGACCAACGGTTTGTCGCGATCATTGGCTTCCAGTTTCAGCCACGTCACCTCGTCCTCAACGTCCTTGAGGCTGTAAGAGGGTTCGCTGTACAACGCGAGGACCTCACCTGTCTGCGGATTGAGAACCACGACCGCGCCGTGTTTACCCTTGAGCTGTTCGACAACGGTCTGTTGCAGGTCCCGATCGATCGTCAAGCGAACGTCGCGGTTACCCTTGTCCTGCACAGCCTTGCCCATTACTACATCCCAGGCCTCGGGCATGGCGCCGCTCTGGACACCGAACAGCGCACGCTCTAATCCGGGATCGCCACGATCGGAACCGAAGATATGAGCCATCGCCTGGTCCATCGGGTATTCGCGGACAATATTGCCGTTGGCATCACGTTTGTAGTACGCAAGGGCCTTTTCCAGTTTGCCGCTGCGTTCGAGAATCCAACCGCGTAGAGTCGACTCAGAAAGGCGGCGGTTGCGAAGGTCCTTGTAACTGAGTTCCTGAAACTTCTCGTTCTTTTCGACCGCGTAGATTGCCCAATAGGCGTGGAAACCAAACAGACCGATGGCCAGTAGTACGAAGAGCCAACGCAGAGCTCGCAAGCCGCGGTTTGTTGAAACTGAACCGAGTCGACGCCTGACCGCGACTGGCAGATCTGCTGGAAGCGCAGCGATATCCGCAGCCTTCCTCCGTCTCGTGCGCAGTAGAGAGATAATCAACAGCAAGATCAGAAGCGCAAATCCGCCGACGTAGATTAACGTCAAGAGTGCAGGCAGTCTTTCCGGAACCGGAATTGGAGTCGCAACGGGCGTTGGAGTCTGCAGAAGAAAGAGAAGAGACATCGTGACGTTTGTTTAATGTTTTGCGTTGAGAGTGGCAAGTAGCGCTGGTCTAGGGCGCGATTTAATCTCGTCGTACAGCATCAGCTTTATTCACCTTTGCGAAACCGCACCTCAACATCGCCGAAGCCCACGACATCACCTTCTGCAATCTGCCGCGCTTCACCATAGGAAATGCGGCGGCCGTTGATGAAGGTGCCGTTCGTGGAACCGGTATCGGCAACGAGCAGTGTTCCTTCCTGGTTCATCAGCAACGTCGCGTGAATTTTGGAAACGCTGGTGTCATTGAAGGAAAGATCGTTGTCCGAAACACGACCGACATTGAGGCGCCTTCCACCGGGCTTGAATGTCAGGGGGATCTCGTTGGTACCGTCCCGCTTCGTGATCCGTGCCACTATCATCACGTCAGGTATGGGCGGGACACCCTTCGGAATCCTCATCGCCCCGCCGGCATGCTTCGCCTGATCCTCCAGACGCAGCTCCTCTTCAAATTCTCCAAACGTCGGATCCACGGAAACGCCAGTCGTAAAGATGTCGACTTCTGTTTCTACCTGAACCTCGGCGAGGGTGCGATACCGATGGTCGTTGATGTGATCGATTGCTTCGGCAAGGACAGCATGCTCCAGTTCCTTCAGGATCTCCGGCGGTGCTTCTGAGTGCGTGCCCCATTCCACTTTGAGCTTGAGATGGTGGGGAGCGATGCGACCTTTACGTCCTTCGTCGCGCACTCGCTCGTCGATGAGTCTCTTCATGCGGTCGATTAGTTGGGAGGTAGTTAATCCTCCTTTGGGCTCAACCGTCCTGCCCAGTTTCCGATCGACGACATTGCCCATGCTCTCGAAAACGCGTCGCAGCAGGCGCTCCGGCAGGGCTTCCTCGCGTTTAGTCTTTGGCGGTTTCAGCTCTTCAGTCATTGATACAAATACGCTGGGAACAAGGGGTCTGTTCGATTTGGCTCTAAACCCGGTTTCACTGGAACCGCTGGCGTTTCGCCCGCCTCAAGCGCGCGTTCACTCAAGCCAGGCACAAGCGGAATCTCCGATCGGTTGCAAAAAACGCAGTCCAATCATCGACTGCGCGGGAAAGGCCACTCTCAACTACGGGAACGGCGCTATTCTAGCCTAAAGGTCGGATTCGCAATAGGGAGGAAGGTTACCTGGGTAGCGGCAGGCAATGAGAGTTCAAAGTCTCTTGCACGAATGCCTTGGTTTGGCGGTATGATCAGACCGTCCAGTTCGTCTCCCTCTGCCATCGTCAGAACGACCGCGGAACCCAAGCGATTGCGAAAGTCACTCGTCATTGGCTTTGTGATGATCTTGATTCTTGGGTTCACCGTAAAGTCGAATCCATTCTTTTACTGCGGCTATTGCCAGTATGAGGGAAAGGAGACCTGGAAACCGCGCAATGTCTATCCCTGTAGTTTCTGGCATTACGTCTTTACTTCAAACTCTTCTGATATCACCTTGTACCTCAATACTCCCGGAGGCTAAGGTCTCGAATGCCGTGGCGTGGGGCTCGCTCTTCGACGTAATTACCGTCGGCCATCTCGGAAACTGGAGGACAAGATAATGAACTGCGGAATCAATCGGACACTTAAGTCGTCTCATTTCTCAGCGGCTGTCGATGCGGGGTGGACTTGTTTGCTGGCGGGCTGGAAAAGAAAGGTTCCGGGCGCTCTAGGCGGAGCTTTGTTTCTGATACTGACATGGCAAACAACTAACGCGCAGGAATGGTCTCAGTGGCGTGGCCCTTCGCGTGACGGAATCGCTCCCGCTTCGAGCGTTCTTAAGACATGGCCTGCAAAGCTGAGCAAAGTGTGGCGGGTCGAGACGGGGGAGGGCTATTCCTCTCCAGTCGTTTCCCAGGGACGAATCTTTGTTCACTCGCGACAGGATCCCGAAGAGATCACAGCATTCGATCTGGCGAGCGGTCGCGTTCTTTGGCAGCAGAAATATCCCGCTGCGTTCCAGAAGAACCAATACGCTGTGAGCATGGCGAAAGGGCCAAATTCAACACCGATAGTTGTTGGCGGGCATCTTTACACGATGGGAGCGACAGGGATTGTGAATGCCTGGGAAGTTGCCACTGGCCGGCAACTCTGGACGAAAGATTTCTCAACGACAGTCGATACCTCAAAAATGTTTTGCGGAACGGCCGCCTCGCCGCTGTCCGTCGGTGGACTCCTCGTGATTCAGGTAGGCAGCGATGTGAAAGGCGGACAGATACTGGCGCTTGATCCGGCCAGTGGTTCAACAAAATGGGAATGGACGGGTCCTGGGCCAGGTTACGCTTCACCGGTTGTGATCGACGTTGTCGGGCAAAAGCAGATCGTAGCAATGACGAACAGCACGATTGTTGGCCTCGATGCCAAGGGTGGTGCGGAGTTGTGGACTGTTCCTTTCCCGGATGAATGGCATGAAAACATCGTGACGCCTGTGTGGACTGGGTCCCTACTCGTTGTCTCAGGCAGTCGTCCGGGCACTTACGCTTATTCCCTCGCGCGAACCAAGGGCAAGTGGCAGGCAACCGAGGTCTGGAAGAATCCGGAAGTGGCGATGTACATGAGTACACCTGTGTACGGTGAGGCTGACGGCTTGATGTATGGGCACTCCTCAAAACGGAAGGGGCAGTTCGTGGCTTTCGATGCAAAGACCGGTGTCATTCGCTGGGCGACTGAGGGAAGAGAGGGTGAGCATGCCTCCGTGTTGCTGACGCCGAAACACGTGATCTACCTGACAAACAGCGCCGACTTGATCATCGCGCGTCGCGGTACGAGTAAGTTCGAAGTCGAGCGTCGCTATGATGTCGCTGAAGGGGCCACGTGGGCGATGCCTGTCCTGCTCGGGCCGGATCTGATCGTGAGGGATGCGACTGGTGTGACGCGTCTGACCCCAGGGATTTAATCGCAGGCATGGCCGTAGAGGCGATTTGCAGAAAGACAAGAAACAACTAAAGCAGGAATACAAGCTCGGCCCGCGACCGATGGGCGTCTACTTGATCCGGAACACGACCAACGACAAAGTGTTTCTCGGGGTCGCTCAGGATCTCGGGGGCATCATCAACAGTCAGAGATTTCAGCTTAGACTTGGTGGGCACCGCAATAAAGCGCTCCAGGCTGACTGGAATGAGTTAGGCGAGCAAAGTTTTGCGTTTGAAATACTCGAAGAACTCGAGCCGCCCGCGGATCCCACATTCGATAGTAAGAACGAGCTCGCATTAATGGAAACCATGTGGGTGGAAGAGCTGAAACCATATGGAGAGCGCGGCTACAATCAGCCGAAGCTCAGCACAGAAGAAAAGTTAAGGCGCATTGCACGCAACCGAAGAGCAGTTGAGTAGGACAACAACTCAATGAGCACCGCAGAGTTGAAAAGAATGGCAAAACGAATCCTCGTCAACGACTTAATGCAGAAGGGTTATGTCTACTCCCTGACAGAGCCGATGGGGCGCAACTTTCATCCGGAGTTTCATCCGGAGTTAACACCGAAACAAATGCTCAAGCTCGGGGTGTTTGGCGGCAGATACATGACTGACTGCGCTCGAGAGTTTCCTGAAGATTGGTTCTCGGGAGCCAAACTCTGCCACGAGCGTCATGATCCCACGCTAAATTTTTTCAAGGTTAATGCCTCGCAGACGTTGCAAGTCTGGCGCGACAAGGGTTGGCTCTATGAGGACGATCCGCGCGGTTGGTTCCAGTGGTACTGTCGCTATTTTATGGGGCGTCGTTGTCCTGATGACGACCGGCAGATCAAACGCTGGCGTGCAGTAAGAAGACACGAAGCCCAGATCGAGCGGAATTGTTCCCCGGGAGATCTCACTTGTCGCCCGAAACAAAGGCAGGCTTTGCTTCACTGGGCATATGACTCGCGACGAGTCTGATGTGCTTCTCTTAATCACTACATCAGCGCAAATGAAATGGGGATCAAAGACGAATAGTCTCCGATCCCCGTTTCAGTCTAATGCTAATCGGATCTAAGCCACGGCTCTAACGCTTATGAAGAGCCGGAAAATTGTCGTTGCTCACTCAACTCGGCGGAACTGTCTCAACGGCACTTTCTGATACGCCCTTCAGAACCCCGTTTCAGTTCAAAAGTACCGAGGTCTTCAGAAGTATCGGCACGAGTCACGGTCAACGTCATTTTGTCGCCAGCAACTTTGCCGGAATAACGCACTGAACTACTGGCTTGTCCCCCGCCTATCCGTGTTGGACCCGGGCCTTCTACCGTGTGAGTCCCGGTCAGGGAAAAACTTCCCTTAGCGTCGAGCGTTAATTTTCCTGCTATCGACCCGAGAGCGCAGTCATATTCGATCTCCGCGCCTGTGGTAGTAACGTCCATCCGAATGTGTTGGCCGCCCCAAATCCCAGACGTTACAACGGCTTGCTTGCGATGCCGTTTCGATTCAGCACTATCGTCACTCATCTTCTTAATGGGAGTAGTTTTGGCAGTTCGCGTTGCGGCAACGCTTTGTCCGTCCAGAGCCTTTACGCTCACCGGGTCCTCGAGCGCGAGAGCGACCGGAGAAGTTTCCCGCGGCGCTATCAGAAACAACTGAATGATGAGGAACCCGACTACAATCTTTGTATCGATCATAACTCACCCTTCGTAAATCTGCTCTTGCTGTTGCCAAGCTTGAACTCAGACTCGAGCTCCATGCGAGCTCCTTTGTCGGGCAGCTTCATAAAGTAAGATGCTCGCGGCGACGCTCACGTTCAGACTTTCTGCACTACCATGCATGGGTATCTTCACCGATTCTGCGGCTAAGTCAACTTCATCAGCTGTTAGCCCGGTGGACTCTGGCCCGACGATCAACGCCCGCGATACCGTCCAGTCAATTTCGGTGTATTCCTTCGAGGCCTGCAAGTCCGCGCCTACAGTTACGATGCTTCGGTTGGCACACCAAGCGAGTGTTTCCGCATAGCTTGCCCCGCGCCAGATCGGCAATCTAAAAGCGGAGCCCATCGCGCCGCGCAGCGACTTCGGTGAAAACGGATCGGCGGTATTGCTGAGGGCAATCACACCCGTGGCGCCAGCCGCTTCGGCGCTGCGCAGTATGGCACCGACGTTCACGGGATTATTGATGCGAGCGAGAATGACTATCAACTCGGCTCTCAACTCGGCTCTTCCGGTTTTCGATTGAAGTGCCTCCGGTCCTGACTCGGGGCTCTTTGCGATAAGGATCATTCCCTGAGGTGTCTTGGTGTAGGAGACTGTTGCCAGCAAGCCTTCGTCTACTGAAGCGATCCGCTCACATACTGCTCCCAGTTCGTCGACCAACTTTGCTGCTCGATCTTTCCTAACGATTTCGTCGGAGTGGATCACTGTAATGATCTGCAAGTGAGAACGCAGGGCTTCTTCGCAAAGACGCAGTCCTTCAACGAAGATCAAGTCGTCGAGTTTTCCGTCGCGGACGGCGCGCGCCTCACGGAGCAGCGAATTGTCTCGACTCGTGATGACTTTCGAGTTGCGAGTTTCGCGTTCCGAGTTTCGAGTTTTATCAGTGCTCATAAGTACTGACCAGCGAATTCCAATTACCGGCAGCTCGACTAAACCAGACTTACTTCCGCCCAGATGGGCCAATGATCCGAGACGTTCAATGGGCGCGCAACCCCATGACGTTTGGTCTTCACGCCGCGCGCAAAGATCCAATCCGCATGAAGCCGAAGACCCGCGCCACGCCACGTTGCAGTGCCAGTCTGGAAAGGCGTTGAGTAACCATTTGCCTCAAGCAGCGTGCGGGTCTCCACACCCTTTCGCTTCGAAAGAGTATTGAAGTCTCCGAGAATCAAAACCGGGCCCGTCCAGTCAGCGGCGCTTTCGATGAGTGCCTCAACCTGTTTGAGTTGGCCTCCGACCGCCGCGTGAGGATCGACGTGGGCGTTGATTACCCGTAGGCTCTCCGCGCCCATCGCGATAGTTGCTCCCATCGCCAGACGCGGTCGCCAGGGGCACTCCTCCCAGGGCAAGTCGATTCGCGTTACATCGCTAAGAGTCTCGCGGCTCAGCAGGGCCACTCCGGTGTCGCCCGGATCTTTGAGTCCAATCTGCTCTTCAAAATTCAACCACCACTGTCGTGATGCCGGCCGTTGGCCACGCGGAATGCCGGCCGCCACATGAACCCAGGTCATGTTCAATGCTTCTGCGAGCTCGCGGGCCACGTGATGGCCTCCTGTTCGTGCTGTCCCGTTGTCAGATTCCTGCAATGCTAGAATGTCGACACCGGGCAGTAACAAACCGTCAGAAAAAGCTTGCGCCGCTGCACGGATGTTTTGGCTTACTCGCTCAGGTCTCGGCTGCGGCGGATTGAAACCAGCCTTTCGGAGCAAACCGCTGGAAATGAGAAACTGGCCTACCGCGTAGCGAATGTTATAAGAAGCGACGATGAAACTCTCAGGATGCGAAACGCTAGTCGCGGCTCTTCGGAAATCACCATGTTCCGTTTTCGCGGCTTCGATGAAAGAGGGAACTGCGAGTTGGTCGGGCGTCATCATGCCTCGGTATATTTGCGCCAAAGCGCGAATAATGCAAAAGGACTGCTGATCAGGCTTAAGCTTTATGAGAGTTGTAGGGAGTTCATATGGGCCGAACTGTTATCGCCGCCGTTGACGATATGATCTTCACTTCTAAGATCCGCGCTGCCGCGGAGCACCTCGGGATAACATTACGCTCGGTCCGTAATCTCGAACTCTTGATGAGTGTCGCGCGCGAGACCACTCCCGATCTGATCATCGTTGATCTGCATAATACGAAGATCGATCCGCTGACATTGGGGACAACTCTGAAGTCAGACCAGGGGCTTAAGTCGATTCCGCTACTCGGATTCTTTTCGCATGTAGAGGCGGCGTTGCATCACGCGGCTGTGCAGGCTGGGTACGACACAGTAATTCCTCGTTCAGTCTTTTCCCGTGATCTGGGAAGTATTCTTTCGGGTATGCCGCAGGAGGGTTAGGCGTGGGAACCAAGTCTGGAGAACTGGAAGCAAGGGATCAGTTTCGTTAACACTACAGGCGCCTATAACACAGGTGCCGGCGCAATCACCTCATGAATCGCTCGCACTTCGCTCACCAGGCTCTCGTATTGATCGAGGGTCAACGCCTGGGCACCATCGCACAACGCCAATTCGGGCTGGTTGTGCACTTCGATAATTAACCCGTCGGCTCCCACTGCAACGCCCGCTCGAGCGAGCGGCGTCACGAGGTAGTTCTTGCCGGTGCCGTGCGATGGGTCCACGATCACAGGCAAGTGCGAAATGCGGCGCACCGCCGGTATGGCAGCGAGGTCGAGTGTGTTGCGCGTGTGCTGGGCGAAAGTCCGAATGCCGCGTTCGCAAAGTATGACCTGATAGTTTCCTTCGGACATGATGTACTCAGCCGCGAGAAGCCATTCATCGAGAGTTGCCGACAGTCCACGCTTCAGCAAGACCGGTAGCTTTGCTCTGCCCACGCGACGCAGCAACGAAAAGTTCTGCATGCTGCGAGCCCCGATCTGAATGACATCTCCATGCCGTTCCACGAGGTCGACACTCTCTTCGTCCAGTGCCTCAGTCACGATCTTTAGGCCGAACGCTTCTCTAATCTCAACAAGAATTTTTAACCCCTCTTCAGCCAGGCCCTGAAAAGCGTAAGGCGAGGTGCGCGGCTTGTAGGCGCCGCCGCGAAAGAACTTTGCTCCGCTGCGTCGAACGGACTCAGCCACCGCAAAAGCCTGCTCGCGACTCTCGATTGCGCAGGGTCCCGCAATGATCGCCAGCTCGTCACCACCGATCGTTGCATCGCCTACGCGAACGACAGTCTTCTCCGGTCGGAGGTCCAGCGTGATCAACTTGTAAGGCTTGCTGACGCGGATCACCTCAGCAACGCCTGCCAGAGTCTCAAAGTGGGAAGGGTCGACTGATCCCTGGTTGCCCGTAATACCAATCGCGGTGCGCGTGGCACCCGGCATCGGGTGCGGCTTGAATCCGAGTTGCTCGATAACGCGCACGACTGCCCCGGTTTGGGCTTCGGTTGCGCCGGCTTTCATCACGATCAGCATGTTAGTTTTATACCCTCAGCTTTAATAAAAAGTACAGCGAACGACCTGGCCGCGAGCGGTTATCGAATTCTTACATTCGTTCAGGCACTTTGATACCCAATGTCCCAAGCGCGGAAGTTAACTGTCTGCGAGCAATGTCAGCAGCCGCAATTAAGATCGCCTTCTTCGTCGCGTCTGCTTCGGCGATGATTCGATGCCGGTGATAGAACAGATTGAATGCCTTTGCCAGGTTAAAGGTGTACTTCGCCAGATTCGCGGGCTCTGCAGAGTTCGCACACTGAGCGATAACCTCATCAAGCCGCTGCGCCAACATGATTAGCGACCAGACTTCCGTTCCACTCTCTCCGTCCAGCGCGGCAGTCGCACCCTTGCGAAGCTCTTGGTCGTCCTTAAGGCGTCGAACCATGTCTAAGGCGGCTGTGCGCGAGTCATCATCAAGCTTGCGAAAGATTGAGTTGGCCCGCACCGCTGCGTACTGGCAGTAGGGCCCTGTCTCTCCTTCGAACGAGAGCGCTTCCTTAAAGTCAAAAGCAATGACCGAGTTGCGTGTGAACTTCAGAAGGAAATAGCGGAGGGCGCCGACGGCAATCTCGTGAGCAGTAGCGACCAGTTCAACTTCCGTCAGTTCGGCATGCCTCGTTCGGACTTCACGAAGCGCATCTGCTTCCAGCCTGTCGATCAGATCGTCAGCCTTCACTCCGAGACCTTTGCGTCCACTCATTTCGATATAGGGTTTGGTGCGATCCTCGACGCTTAGCTGGATGCCCAACTCCTCACAAGCGGCGGGAGAAAGTGCCACCATCTCGTAACTGAGGTGGACGCTCGCACCCTCCCCCAGATCCGGAACTAAGGCTGCGACGCCCCGTCGGACGATCTCCTGTGGATACGATTGACGCGAGTCGATCACATTGTAAACCGTAGCACCCCCACCGAAGGCCGGGCGCGGGACCTCGGGCAAGATTTCTGAGTTGGGTTCCGCACTCGTGACCCATGCCACATGACCGTCTTCGTATGCGCGGAAGGGACGGTAATTGAAATCGAGTCCCAGTTGCCCAAGCTTCCAGAGTTGATAAGCAATGTCCTTACCTGTGTACGTCACGGTGCCGTTCGAGCGCACGATGATCTTGTCGGCCTCATGCTCTTCAGTTCCTGTGTGCGATTCAAACGGCATCACCCAACAGTCTTTGTTCTTTCCTTCAGTCTCCAAACGAATCACGCCTGCCTGCTTCATCAGCTCGAAAGCTCTGTCCCAGAAGTGCAGGTGCAGAATTTCCGATTCGCGCGCTAGCAAGTCGTAACGAATGTCGAGACGCTCCATCGTGTCGAGGATGCATTCAACGTTTCTCGTCGCGATGTAATCGGCGAGCTCGGCGATGGGATTGTTGCCCTCTTCGAGAGCATGCAGGATCTCCGTCCGGAGTTTTAGCTTCTCCGCGTTCGGCTGGCCGTCGGGATTGTCATCGCGATAGAAGAGGCCAACCCTCGTGTACAGATCCCAACAATAGTAGTCAAAAGACTTGTCTTCCGGCAGCGCGAGGTCGAGAGCCTTGACGTCAGGCAGCGTCATCTTTTCCAGATGCGTAAAGCCGACGACAACATCAGCAACCTGGACGCCGGTGTTGTCGATATAGTTTTGCACCTCTACAGGATTGCCTGCCGCTTTCAGGATCCGTACAAAGCTGTCGCCGATCACCGCGTTGCGCACGTGGCCAATGTGCGCGGCCTTGTTTGGATTGATGCTCGTGTGCTCGACCATTTGTTTCGGACGGACTGTTGGGTCCTGCGTGGCGAGATCAGCCTGAGGTGTTGCCGGTGCGAACAGAGTGAGCAGTTGCGCGCGGTCAAAGAAAACATTCAGGTAGCCTGCGCCGGCGACCTCAACCCGCGACACTTCAGCGTCTGCCTCCAACTTTGTCTTCACTTGTTCGGCAATCGTGCGTGGAGCGAGTTTTACTCCGGTGCCCAGTTTGATTCGCTTGGCGAGTTCAAAAGCGACCGGGAAGGCGAGATCGCCCAGTTCCGGTTTGGGCGGCGTTTCCGCTGCAACCTGTTCCAGCTCTACGCCAAAAAGCTCAAGCGCAGCCGCCTGAACGCGCCTTTTCAGTTTGTTCTGAAGTTCTATGAGAGTCACTTGTTCCTGCCGGACTAAATTTGCGGTTCTGCAAAAGCGAAAAGTATAGCTTAGCGTTTGCGGTACGGCGAGCGGCAAGCTTTGAGATCACCGCAGAAGGTTGAAGCGGTTCATCTCATTTGAGGGCGCAGACCTGGCAGCGCTTTGTAACGGCGAAGGAGCTGACGCCTTGCAAGCAATTCGCTTCACTTCCTTATGCGAGTAACGTCGCGAACCAACTCCTTGACACTTTTCCGCCGCGCTCTGTTACCATTAACTCAACCTGTAATCCCTGAGAAGGGCCCTAATCGAGAGTGGACTATCCGTCCGATTCACGATTCACATCTTACGATTTACGAAATGAAGACTCTCTACTTTGACTGCTTCGCCGGCGCTAGTGGCGACATGATACTCGGAGCGATGGTCGCTGCGGGTGTTGAGCCGCAGGCCCTTGTCGAGCAGCTGTCCCTCCTCAACGTTGATGGATACGACGTCGCCTTCGAAACTGTCGACCGCTCGGGGATCAGCGCCACGCAGGCGTTAGTAAGGACGAAGCACGAGCACGCCCACAGGCATCTCAGTGCGATCTTAAAGATCATTTTCGACTCACGATTAAACGATCGCGTGAAGGTTCGCGCAGGAGAAATCTTTTCGCGACTTGCCTCGGCTGAAGCTGCTGTCCACAACGTGGCGGTCGAGCAGATACACTTTCACGAAGTCGGCGCACTTGATGCGATCATCGATGTCGTGGGTGCTGCGATCTGTTTTGATCTGCTCGGCATCGAACGATTTGTCTGCTCGCCCTTGCATGTCGGGAGCGGCACGGTGGACATGGAACACGGTCGCTTTTCCGTGCCGCCTCCTGCTGTCGTTGAGTTGCTTAAAGGGGCGCCAATCTACTCAACAGACATTAAGGGTGAACTGGTAACGCCGACGGGCGCCGCTATCATCACAACGGTGTGCAGCGAATACGGCGCTTTGCCGCCGATGAAGCTAACCGACACTGGATACGGGGCGGGCACTCGCACTTACAACAAGTTTCCCAATGCTCTTCGTGTGCTGATCGGAGAGACCGAAGGTAAGACTGGTTCCTTTGCCGACGAAAAACTCTGGATGATTGAAACGAATGTCGACGACATGTCGCCGCAAATTTTTGCGCACGTGATGGAACTAGCGATTGAACTCGGCGCCCTCGATTGTTACTTCACCCCGGTTCACATGAAGAAGAATCGTCCGGGAGTCTTGCTAAGCGTGCTCTGCGAGGAGCGAGATCGTGACAGGATCCGGCAGCTGCTCTTCGAAGAAACCACCACGCTGGGAGTACGAAGTTATGAGGTTGAGCGCCGCGCGCTCAATCGCGAAATCGTAACCGTGGAAACGCAGTACGGTGCAATTGATGTTAAAGTAGCCCGAATGAACGGGCATGTAGTGAATGAGATGCCGGAGTATGAACAGTGCCGCGCGGCTGCGAAAAAGGAAAACGTACCACTGAGAGTTGTCGCAGCAGCGGCGCGAGCGGCCCTGGTAAAACTTCATCAGACTTAGCTGGGATAAGTTAGGGTTGAAATGGCGACTAAGTTTTCGACAGAGCAGGGAAGTGAAGAACCGTTGGCAGGCGACCGGCCGGCAGTGGATCTGGAAACGATCGCGCGCGGTGTCCGTCTGATCCTGGAGGGTATCGGCGAAGATCCGGAGCGCGCCGGCTTGCAGGAGACTCCACGACGCGTTGCGGAGATGTACGCTGAGCTCACTGCCGGAATGCGCGACGATCCGACTGCTTATGTCGTGCCTCTGCCCGGTGATACTCACGACGAGATGGTGATCGTTAAGGACATCAGCATTGCTTCCCTCTGCGAACACCATCTGGCGCCGTTCGTCGGCAAGTGTCATATCGCCTACATCCCTAAAGATGGACGGATCCTTGGTATTTCAAAACTCGCACGGCTTGCCGAGACGTTTTCACGGCGACTCCAACTGCAGGAGCGTTTGACTACAGACATTGCGAACACACTATTCGAAGGTCTGACACCGATCGGCGTGATGGTCGTGATCGAAGCCGAGCACACCTGTATGACGCTGAGGGGGGTGAGAAAATCCGGAGCTAAGACAATTACTTCAGCAGTGCTTGGCGGTTTCCGCAACGACCCGCGTACCCGTGCTGAGGCGATGGCGCTTATCACCGGGAGGGAATAGAACAAGACCTAGGATCGTCCGCCGTTGACATGATTCGCTTCTAATGACCTCCTTCTACGTCACCACACCGATCTACTACGCCAACAGTCTGCCGCACCTTGGTCATCTCTATACGATGATCGTGGCTGACTCTGTGCATCGTTACAAAGAGCAGCGTGGTTACGATACATATTTCCTCACCGGCACCGATGAGCACGGGATCAATATTGAACGTGCGGCCGCACGCGCCGGGCGCACGCCGCAAGAGCAGGCGGATTACGTCGTCAACTACTACAAGATAATGACGGCGGAGTTCGGCCTCGACACCGAACATGGTGGCTACGACATCTTCATGCGTACCACCTTTCCGTTCCACGCCAATGGCGTAAGCAAGTTTTGGCGTGAGGTTGCAAAGTCGAAGACTCCCAAGGGCAAGGACGCGATCTATAAGGGACACTACGAAGGCTGGTTCTGCGCACCCTGCGCTGCTTACAAGACTGAAGACGAATATGTTAAGGCGAAGAATGAGGGCGATCCTCCGCTGTGCCTGATTCACGAAACACCACTCGATCGCGTCTCTGAAGAAAGTTACTTCTTTCGCCTTTCGGACTATGACGAAGCGTTAATGGATCTGTATGAGACTCGTCCGGATTTTATTCGTCCCGATTCGCGCCGTAATGAGGTGATGAGTTTCGTCCGCGGCGGCCTTCAGGATCTTTCGATCAGCCGCATGCGTCGTTCTGTGAGTTGGGGCATACCCGTGCCGGATGACCCATCGCATTCGATATACGTCTGGTTTGACGCTCTCACGAATTACATTACGGCTATCGGGTACGGCAATGACGCGCGAGAGCAGGCCGTCGGCTTTGAAAAATACTGGCCGGCGATTCACCTCGTCGGCAAGGACATTCTTCGTTTTCATGCGGTGTATTGGCCCGCGTTCCTAATGGCGGCTAGTGTTGAGCAACCCAGCGCGATCGTCGCTCATGGGATGTGGGTCGATCAGGTGGGCCGCAAAATGTCCAAGACGCTCGGCAACACAGTTGAGCTCGATGTTCTGCACGAACATTTTCCAAACGACGCGATTAGATACTTCTGTTTGCGCGAAATGGTTTTTGGACAGGATGGCCGCTTTGGGTACGAAGGGTTGATCGACCGGACGAATAGCGATCTCGCTAGTGGGTTAGGAAATCTGTCGAGCCGGACCTTAACTATGATCGGTCGTTATTCGGATGGTCGCATCCCTTCGGGTGTCATCTCCGACGACAAACTCTTGCTGGCGAAACGAAGTGGGATCGATACCGACGAAACGACGATCTCCGGATTCATCGAGCACGCTCGCGACGAATTTCTGCAGCATTTCGAGGACTATGCCTTTAGTCGCGCGCTGGAAGTGGCGTGGTCTGTCGTCGCGCGGGTCGACAAGATGATTAGTGAGGCGAAGCCGTGGGATCTCGCAAAGGATGAGAACCAGGTCCAGTCGCTCAATGCTGTCCTCTATCGCGCTGCTGAGACTCTGCGCTGGTTGTCCATATTGCTTTATCCGGTGATGCCCTGGGCGGCGCAAGGGATTTACGATCAACTCGGGTTGAAGGGGCCGGTCGGTGCGATAGATCCCAGTCAGTTGAAGTGGGGTGAGCTCGCGGTGGGCACGCAGATCGGCGAAGTCAAACCGCTGTTTCCAAGAATCGACAAAGGGAAAGTTATGGCTGAGATCACCAACAAAGATGCACGCGCTTCCGAAAGCGACGGCTCAGTGTCTGCGCAAGCGACTGCGCCTGGTATTCATGCCACCGAGGCTGAAGCGGTCGCCGGCACAACAGCCGCAGCAGACACCAGGACCAGTCCCCCAATGCAAGGCGCGACCGAAGCTGACGCGGTCGCTAAACCCGAAGGTGTGGCCACGTTTATCGAGATCGGCGACTTCGCCAAAGTCGAAATGAAGGTGGGCCAGGTTTTGAGCGCCGAGCGCATTCCGAAGGCGGACAAGCTGCTGCTGCTGAAGATTGATATTGGCGAAGAGCAGCCGCGCCAGGTCCTCGCAGGTATTGCTCAGTATTACGAACCCGAAACGCTTATTGGTAAGAAGGTGGTGGTCGTTGCTAATCTCAAGCCGCGCAAGCTTCGCGGTTTTGAATCGCAGGGAATGGTGGTTGCGGCTTCGATAGGTGAAGAAGGCCGACCGGTCATTGCGACGTTCACTGAAGACGTGCCCAACGGCGCGCGATTGAAATAGACTCAAGACTCAAGACTCAAGATTCAAGTCCCAAGACGCAAGACCTGAGACCTGAGATCCAAGACCTCACAAGCATTTCGTCATTCAACCATCCCAACTTACGCAAGTCTTCCAATCTGACGCGTTCAATCAACGGGTTAGCCATCTGGTCCGGGCAACGCGCGGGTTCAAAAGCAGTTCTAACGAACGACACACCTGCCTCCGGCCATATCGGCAGCAATCCCATGCGTCTCCCTTTTCGTCTTTCTCTCGAAGGCCCTAGCGTGCGCGGCTAGCTTAAGTAAAGCTGAATATCGGTCTGGAAACTACTCGACTATGAAGACAATTATTGCCATCACGTCCCTCATCCTGCTGCTCCTCAATGCCACCGCCCAGCAACCTGACTACGCGCAATTGAAAACAGATGCTGAGCGCGCTTACGCGTCAGGGTCATATGCACGCGCGAGTGAGCTCTACGCAAAGGTCGACAAGAGCGGTCTCTCAGCGACTGAAACACGCTGGGTTGAGTTTCGTCTCGCCGACACCGCATGGCGGTCGCAAGCCGCGACAGAAACTGCGGACCAGACAAAGTTGGAGCAAGCGCAGAAGCAACTTGAAGCACTGATTCGCGTGATCGAAAGAGAGGAAGACCGCGATCTCGTCTGGGCCGAGGCCCACGAGTCACTGGGCGACTTCTTTTGGTTTCGGCGGAATCAGATGAATTGGAGCGCGGCCTGGCCGCATTACCTCCCGGCACTCGATTGGTGGAGCGGTCAACGAGACATCGATCGCGCACGCGAACGCTATCTCAAGATTGTGTTCAAGGCTGCGGAGCCGCCTCATCCTGACGAGTCCTACTACTACACTTACTACGGCAACTACATTCCACTCGAAGTCCTTGAAAATGCGCTGAAGATTAGCCAGGGCCAAAACGAGCAGGTGCGGTTGCATTTCCTGATCGCCATGACAATGCGTTCTGTCGGCGGTGACTGGGAAACGCGCCAGCGGATCCCCGACGAATTTGAAGCCGCGCTGAAAGCAGGTAAGTCAGCACCCTTCTATGACGATGCGCTCTACTACTACGCCGAGTGGATGAACAACAACGGGCCGATCACGCAGTCAGCCACAGGTGAGTGGCAACAGGAAGTCGATTACACCAAAGCTGTTGAGCTCTACCGTCGGCTTTTAAGGGAGTTCCCTAAGGGAGAGACTCCGTATTACGACCAGGCTGAGCAGCAGATCAAGAGCATCACTGAACCCACCCTCTCGATCGCAGTGTCAAACATCTTCCTCCCTGAATCCGAGCTCCAGTTTTCTTTTAGTTCCAGGAACGTGCGCCGCGTTGAGTTCGCTCTTTATCGAATCGAGATGGTTCGCGACGTACGCTTCACAAAGATTACAGACGAAGACGAAGGCGAGGCGGAGGACTCGGGCACGAGCTGGGTTCAACGAGTGCCCCTTGCCGGCCGGACCGCGTTGAAGATGTGGTCAAAAGATCTGAAAGAGACCGGAGCACACAAGCGAACGAATGAAGAATCTCGAATAGATGGCACTCTTCCTGTCGGCGCCTACGTCCTTGAAGCGAAAAGCGGTTCACTGTCTGCGAGGGATCTGGTTCTGATTACGGACACTGCCGTCGTGATGAAAACTGCTCCCAAGCAAGCCCTCGTTTACTTTTCTCACGCGTTGACGGGCGCGCCGATCGCGAACGCCAACGTTGCGTTATGGGAGAGCTACTATCAAGACAATAAAACCCACTGGCGCAGGCAGCGACAAACAACCAACAGCGACGGTCTCTCAGCTTTTAACCTGAAGGGGATTAGCACATCCCGCAACTTGTTTGTCTCAGTCGGCAGCGGCGAGCGGCAGGCGTTTGCTGCCGGCTATGCAAACAGCAACGACCAGGGATCTGACAACTGGCGAATCTACGCTTTTACAGATCGACCGGCATACCGCCCTAAAGAAACAGTGCAATGGAAGTTCATCGCCCGTCGCAAAGCTGGTGGGATGTATTCCACGCCTGCAAACCAGATTGTCGAATATCAGATTAGCGATCCGCGCGGCACTAAGGTGACCGAGGGGAAAGCAACCTTGAATGATTTCGGCAGCGCCTGGGGTTCATTGGACCTGACGGAGCAGTTGCCGCTTGGTGAATACGTCATTACGTTTTGGGATGCGGGAAAACACAATGGGATCGGGAGCGCTACGCTGTTTCGGCTCGAGGAATACAAGCTTCCGGAATTCAAGGTATCGGTTCAGACTCCCGAACAGGACGGAAAGAAGAAGGCATTTCGACTGGGCGAGAAGGTTGAAGTTAACATCCAGGCCGATTACTACTTCGGTGGCCCGGTCAGTAACGCGGCGGTTGAAGTAGTTGTTTACCAGCAGCCCTTCTACCACTATTGGTTTCCCTATCGCGATTATCCCTGGTATTACGATGACGCACAGCAAGGCCGCTACAACTACGGCGGCGCCGGGTCCGTGATCAAACGCGAGACGGTTAAGACTGATGCAACCGGAAAAGCCACGCTCACTTTCGACACCCCTCGCGAAAACTATAATCAGGACTTCCAATACCGGATTGAAGCGCGAGTGACCGATTCATCAAGGCGCGAAATTGTCGCTACCGATACTGTGCGAGTGACGCGCCAGCGGTATTACGTTTATCCGCGTCCACGCCAGAATATCTATCGTCCGAAGGATAAAGTCACAGTCGACATAAAGGCACTCGACGCGAATGAGCAACCCGTAACTACCGAAGGCACTATAAAGGTGACGAGAGATTACTGGTGGGAAGTCTGGATCGATCCATCCGGGCGCGAAGTGAAGGGCGACGAATTGCGCTTGATGAGAGAAAAAACCCGCAGCTTCCCGCCCGTCGTGAGCAAAGGACAAAAGCCCTGGCAGCTGAAGTTCCGCGGCTATCAACACGACGACATTCTCACGCAGAACGTGAAGACTGACGCCGAGGGTAACGCTGAGTTCGTGTTTACTCCCGAACGCGACGGCTACTATCACGTCTCCTGGCTAAGCAGTCAGGCAAACGCAAACGTAAAACGCGATCGCTTTCTGCCTCCGGTCAAGGCTGAAGCCTACGTCTTCGTGGCAACGAACGCTTCGACAGATCTCGGCTATCGTCACGGCGGCATCGAGATCATTGTTGACAAAGACACAGTTCGCGCCGGCCAGGTTGCACCGGTGATGCTCTTTGCTCCTGTCAGCGATCGGTATGTGTTGTTCAGCGTAGAAGGTGACGATCTCTACAGCTACAAACTCGTTCACCTCACCGGCATGGCGAAGCTGATTGAGTTGCAAATCGAAGAGAGGCATGTCCCAAACATCTATCTGAGCGCGGCCATGGTGAGCGACGCGCAACTGTTCATGGATACGAAGGAGTTGGTTGTGCCACCGCTCCAGCAGTTCCTCTCCGTGGCGGTGAAAGCGGATCGGGAGCAGTATCAGCCGCGCGACGAGGGCACGCTTTCGATTACAACCAGAGACGCAGATGGTCGGCCCGTTTCCGCAGAGGTGGCGCTCGGGTTAATCGACGACTCAGTAAAGTATATCCAGCAGGACTACGCCGGTGATCCGCGACAGTTCTACTACGGCACTAAGCGGACGCAGCAGGTGCAGACCCAGAGCACTTTCAATCAACGAACGTACGCACGTTACGTCGAGTTTGAGAAGGGTCAGCTGATTGACAGGAAAGCGAGCTCACGTGAGGAGGATGAGGTACTGCGCAACAGCCCTATCGAGTTTGGCAGGGGACGGGGCGGTAATCCGGAGGCGGCAGTGATGCCTAGTGCCGATTCATCGTTGAACGAGACAGTTTCAGTGGCTGGCGAGGGACGCCAGATCAGTCAACTGCCTGTCAATGGGCGGATGGTCGGCGACCTTCAAATGAAGGCCATGGACGGACCGCCGGCGGCGAAAGACAAAGCCAATCAAACCTCGCCCGCTGTTCAAGTGCGCAGCGATTTTCGCTCGACAATTCTGTGGCAACCAGACGTACGGACCGACGGCGCTGGCACGGCTGTCGTGAAGGTAAAGTACCCGGACTCTCTAACAACCTGGCAGGCGACCGCGCGCGTCGCAACCGCGACTAACCAATTCGGAATCGGCAACGCGACAACGAGGACGAAACAACCACTGATCATCCGGCTTCAGGCTCCGCGCTTCTTTGTCGTTGGTGATCAGGTCACTATTTCCGGAGTGATCAATAACAACACAGATCAGCCGATGCGTGTGGTGCCCAAGCTAATCGCGGAAGGGGTGACGATCTCCGGTCTGATCAATAACGGGAAAGCTGTAAAAGGCGATCAGGGACCTGTTGCAGTCGGCCCCGGCAGTGAGGCGCGGGTTGATTGGCTGGTTTCTGTCGACCGTTCCGGAGCAGCGAAACTGAAAGTGGAGGCGCGCGGCGATCAATATGCCGACGCGATGGAAAAGACGTTTGCAGTCTACGAACACGGCATTGAGAAGTTCGTGTCGCGGTCGGGGAAAATGCGCGGCGACAGCGTCTCAATTAGTTTGGACATTCCCGGAGCGCGTCGGGCAGGCTCGACATCCCTGTCGGTCCAGATTGCGCCGAGTATGGCCACGACGATGCTCGACGCTTTGCCTTACCTCATTGACTATCCTTACGGATGTACCGAACAAACTATGAGTCGCTTCCTGCCCGCGGCGATTACGGCGAAGACCCTGCGTGATCTCGGTCTCAAACCGGAAGACGCGATGAACAAAGTATTCGGGGGTATCGAGCAGTTGACCGCCGCTGTCACTCACCCCAAAGGCAAACAGGGCCTGGATCAGCTTGACCTGATTACGAAGCAGAGTCTGGAACGGCTCTACAATTTCCAACACGCGGACGGCGGTTGGGGCTGGTGGAAAGAAGGCGATAGTGATCATTTCATGACGGCTTACGTCCTTTGGGGCATGGCGCTAGCGCAACGGGCGGGAATTAATGTGCATGCCGACTCGGCCGCGCGTGCGGCTAACTACCTCGACAAAGAGCTAGTCGAGGAGGAAGTGAATTACGACTTGCAGGCGTGGATGCTGCATGCGCTTGCGGTCTATCACAACTCGCTTCAGCAGCAGCCAAACCAGCCTGAGCACAAGGGAACACCTCTAACGGACATTGGTCCCTTCTCGACGAAAGCGTTCGACAACCTCTACTCCAATCGAGACAGGCTGAACGCCTACACGCGGGCGCTACTCGCGCTTGCCGCGCACAACTTCGGGTTTGCCGATAAAGCGCGGACGCTTGTCGAAAATCTTGAGAACGGTGTGAAGACCGATTCGAAACCAGATACATCAATCGTGCAACGCGGTGGTCCGGCCTCGGATCCTTCGGTGATGGGGACTGCTCACTGGGGAGAGGACGGCATCTACTGGCGTTGGTCTGACGGCGGTGTTGAGGCAACGTCGTTTGCGCTCCGCGCCCTGCTGGCTATCGATCCGCAAAATAAATTGATCGAGCCGGTGACTAACTGGCTGATTAAGAACCGCCGCGGCGCTCAATGGAGTAACACCCGCGACACTGCGATAGTCGTGCTGGCGCTTAATGATTACCTCAAGACAAGCGGCGAACTCCATCCCGTCCTCGGATATGAGTTACTGGTGAACGGCAACTCGATCGCGAGTAAAGAAGTCACTGCAGAGGACGCGTTCGGCGCTCCCAGTAGTTTCGATATACCGCAGTCGGCCATCCGAGACGGCGCGAATGAGATCATTATTCGACGGACGAACGGGTCGGGACCAATCTATTTCGCCGCACAGGCAAAGTTCTTCAGTCTCGAGGAGCCAATCACGCCGGCAGGGAACGAAATCTTCGTGCGACGCCAATACTTCAAACTGGTTAACCATCCGACGTTGCTGAAGGGCTTCGTTTCAGAACGAATTCCGCTGAACGATGGCGAAAGCGTTAGCAGCGGAGAGCGCGTCGAAGTGGTGCTGACGATTGAGGCGAAGAACAATTACGAGTACCTGCTGTTTGAGGATCTGAAACCAGCTGGCTTGGAAGCCGTCCAGATTCGCAGCGGTGAGAATCTGTTCGTACGCGAACTTAAGTCAGGCGCGTTGATCGGTAAGCCGGGAACTGCAAGCGCACGCAATGCTGAGTTGCTCAGTTACAAGTCAGCAGAGGATTTCACCGGGCGGCAGCGCTGGGTTTATCAGGAGCTGCGCGACCGCAAAGTGGCAATGTTCATCGATCACCTGCCGGAAGGGGTGTGGCAGATGAGTTATGAAATGCGGGCAGAGGCCCCGGGGTCATTCCACGCGTTACCCGTGCTCGGTCATGCGATGTACGCTCCTGAGATTCGGACGAATGGAGCTGAAGTGAGGATCAGGGTAGTTGACTGAATCGGCGATGAAATCAAAACTAACGTACATGGGTACCTGACGTTTCCGGACAGCCTATTCCTTTTTCTTGTTAGACCCTTAGCAGCTTGCGGAGGCCTGAACTTGTTTACAAAAGCAATCGTCCGTCCGCCCGGTCCGAATTTTGGCCTCGGCCTAACGACTGCGAACCTGGGCGAGCCCGTATATGAGCGCGCGCTCGCGCAACACAGCGAATACTGCGCTGCACTTAAGCGGTGTGGGTTGAGTCTGATTCACCTCGAGCCCGATGCGCGTTATCCAGATGGGACTTTCGTCGAAGACACAGCGGTGCTGACGAGGAGCGGCGCAATTCTGGCGCGGCCGGGTGCTGAATTCCGCGAAGGAGAAGTGGAGGCAGTAAGAACCGCTCTCGCGTCGTATTTCTCTTCGAGCTCTACCATAGAGCCGCCCGGTACGCTTGATGGAGGAGATATCTGCGAAGCAGGGAATCATTTCTTCATCGGCATTTCCCTGCGAACGAATCCGGCTGCCGCGGAACAGTTGGCTGAGCTGCTGGCGAAGGATGACTACACGTCCAGTACAGTCGACGTGCGAGATCTGAAGAACATTCTGCATTTAAAGAGTGGTCTGACCGCACTTGGCGATAATCGACTAGTCGTGATTGCAGAGCTTGCGGGACGAGGAGAGTTCGCCGGATATGATCTTGTTAAGGTACCGGAAGGTGAGGAGTACGCCGCCAACTGTGTTCGCATTAACGAGTATGTACTGGTTGCGGCGGGACATCATCAGTTCGCAAAAAGTTTACATCGATTGGGATATCAGACTATAGAGTTGGAGATAAGCGAGTTTCAAAAGATGGATGGTGGACTGAGTTGCCTATCATTGCGGTTCTAAACAGTAACGGGGAATTGAAAAGATGTTCATAGACTCGCACGCTCACATTGACGGGCCGGAATACGACGAGGATCGCGAGCAGGTTATCCAGCGAGCGCGCGCTGCAGGAGTCCTGACAATTCTGAACGTGGGAACAGGCGACCCACATAGCGGCGCGCTAGAGCGCGCAATCGAACTGGCCAATCAACATGACGACGTATATGCGGCAGTGGGAACGCACCCGCACGATGCGAAGCTCTATGACGAAAATGCCGATCAGCGCATCCGGAACCTCATCAAAGAAAATCCACGCATAATTGCCTGGGGAGAAATCGGGCTGGACTTTCACTACGACAACTCGCCTCGCGATGTACAAGCCGAAGTGTTCAAACGCCAGTTGCACAGCGCTGTCGATTGCGACTTGCCCGTGATCATTCACACGCGCGAAGCGGATGAAGAAACCATCGAGATCCTCACCACTCAATACAAAGGCACTAGGGGCGGAATCATGCACTGCTTTGGCGGATCTCGTCGTTTAGCCGAAACCGCGATTGGTCTTGGGTTTCTTGTCTCGTTCTCGGGCAATATCACTTTCAAAAAAGCTCAGGACATTCGCGATGTCGCTGCGCGACTCCCTTTGGATCGACTGCTAATAGAGACAGATTGTCCCTACCTGACACCCGTTCCTTATCGAGGTCGTCGCAACGAGCCCGCTCGTGTGATCGAAGTGGCCCGCGCAGTGGCGGAACTTCATGGGGTAGATGTTGAGCGTGTCGCAGAGGTAACTTCAGGGAACTTTACCCGCCTCTTCAAACTCTCCGCCGGGGGTAACTAGCAGCAACGCGACGGTAGATTCCTGCACAACCCGGGACGTATTGGAGGTTAGCGACAACTTTCACATGCTGACATTTTGATGCTATCCTCGCCTTAAGAGGTACCGAACCGATCAAGTAGCAACGCATGGCCCAGCAAAATTCATTCGACATCGTTTCTGAAGTTGATCGCGCGGAAATGACCAACGCGATCAATCAAACCATTAAAGAAGTGAGGCAGCGGTTCGATTTCAAGGGCAGCTCCGCAAATGTCGTGATGGAAAAGGAAGCGCTGATTCTGACCGCCGAGGACGAGACGAAATTGCGTAATATGACCGACATCCTCCAGCAAAAATTGGTGCGCCGGGGCGTCCCCTTAAAGGCTTTCAGCTATGGAACGGTCGAGCCTGCAGCCGGTGGGACGATAAGGCAGAAGGTCGATATTCAGCAGGGCATCCCGCAAGAGAAGGCGAAAGAGGTCGTTAAGTTCATCAAGGATTCAAAGGCGAAGGTGCAAGCCTCGATTCAGGCTGACGTCGTGAGAGTGACAGGGAAAGACCGCGATACACTTCAAGACATAATCGCCAAACTTAAAGAAAAAGATTTTGGAATTGACATGCAGTTTACGAACTATCGATCCAACTGAAGAATTAAATAGAAAGCAATATCGAAGCAGTCCTTTTAGGAATATGCAAACATCCGGACACACAGTGGCTCTTGAGGAAGCGCGAATTTCAGCACGGCGCATTTTTAGCTTGATTGCAACAGAACTTGGCGAGGTAGAAGCCGAGTTTGAGCGCCAGGCAAAGTCGAACGTTCAGGTAATCGATTTTATCGCTGACTACTTGCGGGCTTCCGGCGGGAAGCGAGTTCGTCCGGCGCTGACGATTTTGGCGAACTACGCAGTCGGTGGCGAGGGAGGCCGTTACAACTCGATTCGGATGGCCACGGTGATGGAGTTTCTCCACACCGCGACACTCGTTCATGACGACATCATCGACAACGCCGAGACCCGTCGCGACCGCCCCACGGTCAACGCAGTCTACGGAAACGAAACAGCCGTGCTCATGGGCGACTGGCTCTACATGTCGGCGTTTGAAACGAGCCTTGCCGAACGTTCACTGCCGATCCTCGATATCCTAACCACTGTGACGAGGAAGATGACCGAAGGCGAACTTCTTCAGTTGACTCTACTGACTCGTACGGACGTGAGTGAAGAGCAGTACCTCGATGTCCTGCAGCGCAAGACGGCTTATCTGTTCAGTGCCTGTTGCGAAGTCGGCGCGATCCTCGGCAACGCGAACGAACCCGAGCGAACTGCCCTACGAGATTACGGTCTGAACCTCGGCACTGCTTTCCAACTTACCGATGACTTACTGGATTTCACCGCCACGGATGAAGCGCTGGGGAAAGCCACGGGTGTGGACCTGCTGGCTGGAAAAGTGACCCTGCCGCTGATCTATCTCTTAGAGAGCGACGACCGCGGACGCGCCCTCGTTGAAACGGTGATTGGTGATGGGAACTATGAACGCGTCTCGCGGAGCGAGCTGCTGAAAGCAGTCGCTGCCGTTGAGGGTCTCAAACGAGCCCGGGCGCGCGCCGACGAATTTGCCGAGGCTGCGCGCTCGTCTCTCGATTCTCTGCCGGATTCGGAGTACTGCGAGGCGCTCCGGTCGATTCCCACCTACGTTCTCGAACGGGAACGTTAGACCTGGCCCGGGCTTTCGAAAAGTGTTGTGGAAAGCCTGAATTCCTTCTAAGATTCCCCACATGGACCGCCCGCCCAACGAAAACCTGCTTTCCCGATTAGAACAGAGCCTCCGCCAGTCGCGTGCGGCCCGCATGCATTTAGCGGCGCGCTTGCGAGAACTCGAAGTCGAGGCGGACGCCGTCAGGGCTGAACTTGCGGAGATGGACACCCTGGCCAGCCAGTCGGAGGCAGCGATCTATCGCTTGTTGTCCTCCGTGCTTGCAAACAATTTTTCGAGTGGACTCCCTTCCGATGCCGAGCTCGAGTCCGCCCTGCGCCAATCGCCCCTCCCGAATCGGGGCACAGCGTCCATGGACACCCGGCGACAGCAGATTCCCGCGATACGGGCGGATGTAGAAGCGCTCAGTGATCGTTTTATGGATCGAACCATCCCCCAGGCCGTCACGCTCCTGTTGCGTGAAGAAGGTGGCGCTCTCCACGTCAATGAAGTCTATAACCGTCTGCTGGAAGGCGGATTCAAATTTACCGGCGCCAATCCCACCATCAGCATTGCAGTCTCTCTAAACAGAAATACCCGGTTCCGCAAAGTTTCTCCGGGCACGTTCGACCTCATGATCCGTGACGCTTCGAAGGCTTCGTGATAGCAGCTGTCGCCTCGCCCAACCCACAACACACGAACGAAGGTCTATGCTAAGGTAATCGCAGATGCGCGCGATGATCCTTTCGGCCGGCTATGGCACACGTCTCTGGCCTCTCACAGAAGATCGCACAAAGCCTGCAATCCCGATTCTCGGCAAACCACTAGTCGGTTACGTCGCGGAATATCTCGCTGGTTATGGCTACCACGACATCATCGTCAACCTGCATCACCGGCCCGATTCCGTTCGCAATGCATTGGGTGATGGCAGTCGATTCGGAGTGGTGCTGCACTACGTTGAGGAGCCAGAGATACTGGGAACGAGTGGCGCGCTAGACAACGCACGTGCGCTCCTCGGGAACGAAACGTTCGTTGTCATCAACGGCAAGCTCATCACTGATATCGATCTTGCCGCAGCGTTGGAGACTCACCGGAAGAGTGGCGCAATCGCCACGTTGGTCCTGCTACCTAATAAACGTCGTGAACGCTTTACAATGGTTGAAACCACCGAGGGTTTATTAAAAGGATTTGCTGGAATGCCGGCTCCGGATTTTCCTGAAGAGGATGCGCCGTTGATGTTTACTGGAATTCAGATACTTGAACAGCGAATTTTCGATTACATCCCTCGCGGGGTATTCTCGCACTCGACAACCGATGTTTACCCTCAAGCCATTGCGAACGGAGAACGGATCGCCACACACGTCGCGGCAGGGAAGTGGTACGAGCTTTCAACACTGCAGCGTTATCTGGACATCAACCTGTCGATGTTGGGCGAAAAAGGGTCGGAGGTAACTCGCGGAGCCCGGTCAGTGATCTCCGAAACCGCCGACGTCTCGCATGCAGTGCTCTGGGACGATGTGGTGGTAGAAGAGAACGCCCGTGTCCGTCGCGCCGTGCTCGCCGATGGAGTGCGGATTCGTGCCGGAGAAGTGATTGAGGATGCGATAGTCGTGAGGAATGCGCTGATCCAGGGTAAGACTCCGCCCGCTAAAGCCATGAAAGGAGAGGTCCGAGGCGACAACTTTGTCGTGTCTTTATCCCAGTGATACAATCCTGTTGACACACAACTCAAGCAATAGCGGGACAGCGGTCCCGCGTATTTTTTAGATCGGACCTAAGCGCTACATTCCCTGCGACAAATGAGTTCAGCCAAACAGTTACCGGGCAGCACTTTTGAACTCTCGCCGACAGAACGCCTGCTTCAGCTGATGAATGATCAGGGGCTGGCTCAGGAGCTCAAAACTAACCAGATTGTCGCGCTCACACCAGACGCGTCCACACGAAACTACTTTCGCATCCCGTGGAAGAAGAGTAAGGCAGTGGCGGCCGTCTATCCGGATCCTTTCGATCCCGAAATCCATCCTTATCTCGACGTGACTCGATTATTTCTCGACAGCGAGATCCCCGTCCCGGAAATCTATGCTGTTGATGGCGCCCACGGAATAATTGTCCAGGAAGATTTGGGAGACAGGCAGCTCTGCCGAGTTTACGAAACGTCAACGGAAGAAGAGGCTGAAGAATACCGGGAGCGAGCGATAAAGATCATCGCGCAGATTCAGGCTGCGACCGAGAAAGCGGTAGAGTCGAACTCGATCTCCAGTCGGCTCGCGTTTGATGAAGCCAAACTTTCATGGGAGCTCGACTTTTTTGTCGAGCACTACTTCCAGAGCCTACGCGGTGAAACTCTCCGGCGTTCGGAAGCGGCCGAGCTAAAGACCGAGCTCAACGATATTGCTGCTGAACTTTCGGCCGCACCCAGAGTTCTCTGTCATCGTGACTTTCATACCGCGAACCTGATGCTGGACGATCGGAATCACCTGCGGGTCGTCGATCATCAGGATGCACGCATGGGCCCGGCGAGTTACGACCTGGTTTCTTTGTTGCTTGACCGGCAACCTGTGGCACCAACGTTGGCCGAATTGCGTGACTGTCGCCTGCTCTTATTGGAAGAACGGCGGCGCCAGGGCTTAGTCGTCCTCGATCCCGATGAATTCGCTCAGGAGTTTCGCCTGATGACGATTCAACGAGGGCTTAAAGCGATCGGTACTTTCTCATATCAAACAGCAGTTAGCGGGCGGGGTGTCTTCTACGAACATTTTATTCCCCCCACACTGCTCATAGTTCTGCAGGCTGCTGAATGGCTCGAACGATTTCCAACGCTCCGCGGCATGATCACCGCGCGGCTTAATGGCAAGCCTTGTCTTAGCAATCCCGAACCTGGATCGCAAAATTGACCTCACCTTTTTGGGTTTTAACGTTGGTCTTCAAGTAACCATAACAAACAGATGGCAACTGAATCGAAATTACTGGAAACGTCGACTTCTCCGGCTACGTCTATTGCGCAACTTTTAAAGCATGTGGGCTCTGAGGTCGTGCTCAAGGGCTGGCTTTACAACCTGCGCTCGAGTGGCAAGATCCTGTTTCCTCAGTTACGCGATGGCACGGGCGTGGTGCAGTGCGTGGCTCTGAAGAACACCATTACGCCGGAAGTCTGGGAAGCTCTGAAGGGTTTGGGGCAAGAGTCCGCTCTCATAATCAGAGGTACAGTGCGGGCCGACGAGCGCGCCCCCGGCGGTTACGAGATCGACGTCATCGATGCGGAAGTGCTCCAGGAAGTCCACGACTATCCGATTACACCGAAGGAGCACGGCACCGAGTTCTTAATGGACCAACGGCACTTGTGGCTGCGGTCGCGTCGGCAGAACGCGATCCTCAAGGTGCGTCATACAGTTGTTCAGGCTGTGCGCGGATTTCTGGATGGCGACGGCTTCACACTTGCTGATGCGCCCATCCTCACGCCGGCGGCTTGCGAGGGAACCACGACCCTGTTTGAAGTGGACTACTTCGAAGGCGAGAAGGCTTACCTGACGCAATCGGGTCAGTTGTACAACGAGGCAACAGCGGCAGCGCTTGGTAAAGTCTACTGTTTTGGTCCGACGTTTCGTGCTGAGAAATCCAAGACTCGCCGGCACCTCACGGAGTTTTGGATGGTCGAGCCGGAGATGGCTTTCGCAACGCTCGACGATGTGATGACTCTGGCGGAAAGAATGCTTACGCACGTGGCGGCGCGAGTGCTGGAAGATCGCGCAGAAGAGCTGAAAATTCTCGAACGCGACCGCTCCAGGTTGGAAGCGATTGTCGGTCCGTTTCCTCGGCTGCACTACGATGAGGCAGTAAAGATCCTGCAAGACGGTCACGCGGCTGGAGAACTGGAAACTCGCTTTGAGTGGGGCGGCGACTTTGGTGCTCCGGATGAAACATTTATCTCCGGTAAGTTTGAAAAGCCCGTCATGGTTCATCACTATCCCGCGGCAGTAAAAGCGTTCTACATGGCGCGTGATCCTGAGCGCGCTGAATTGGCGCTCGGAGTCGACGTGCTCGCGCCGGAGGGTTACGGCGAAGTGATTGGCGGCGGTGAGCGCGCGACCTCGCTAGAGTTCCTGAAAGAACAGGTTGCGTTGCACGAGCTGCCTCAGGAAGCTTTTGAGTGGTATCTCGATCTCCGTCGCTACGGCAGCGTACCGCACGGCGGCTTCGGCATGGGCATCGAGCGCTGCACCGCCTGGATGTGCGGAGTGGAGCACATCCGAGAAACAATTCCATTCCCCCGAATGCTCTATCGGATTCGACCATAAGTTAAAGATGAAGATCGCTAGGCGTCTCTGCTGGGCTTTGCTTGCCGGGTCGGCGGTGAAGTCCTAAGACGCTGTTGTTACGACCTATGCTCCGGCACAGTCAAGTTCGTTCTGACTCAACTGCTTTGCGTGATGACTTAGCTGTGATTCACGTGGCTTTGACGACACTGATTGGGCGTGGAAACTCATTTCAACGGTTCATCCTCTTCGGCCATGACTAACCAAATCTCAGCAGACGAACGCTTGCGGCTGGAGTTCAATGATTGGGCCAAGGCGGGACGCGGGCCGAGCATGGAGAAGGGCCATCGGCCTGTCGGCGAACAGGCAATCGCTCGCATGAATCTACCAGCCAACGCGCGTGTGCTCGATATCGGCTGCGGGTCAGGGTGGGCCACGCGTCTCATGGCGGAGCAAGCCATCAACGGTCGCGTAGTTGGCATCGATATCTCGGACGAGATGGTTCACGTTGCACGCTCGGCTTCCGGTTCATTCGCCAACGTCCAGTTTCAGGTGAAGAGTGCTGAGAAGCTCTCGTTTGCATCCGGAGAGTTCAGTCATGCCTTCTCAATGGAATCTCTCTATTACTATGACAACGTACTCACGGCGTTGCAGCAGATTCATCATGTGCTCGAACCGGGCGGTTTGTTTCTTACCGTTGTAGATATGTATCAGGAGAGCAAGGCATCGCACCAATGGGTGGAAACGCTGAAGGTTCCGGTCCACTTGCTGAGTGTCGCTGAGTATCGAGACCTGTTTCAGCAAGCCGGCTTCGGCAACATTACTGACGCGCGGCTCTATGACCCGGCGCCAATCGTCGAACAATACTCCGGCACCTCCTTTAAGTCGCACGAAGACTATGTTGAGTATCGAAAAGCCGGCTCGCTAATGGTGAGCGGCGAGGTGAAGCCATGAACGAAGCAACCGAACCACGCGAACGTATTGTCACGATCTTCGGTGGCGCCAAGTGCAAAGATGGGGACGCAGAATACGTCGAGGCTCAGCGCGCGGGGGAACTGCTGGCGGATGCCGGATACACGATTTGCACGGGTGGATATCTTGGCGTGATGGAAGCGGCGAGTCGAGGCGCCCATGTTAAGGGAGGCCGCGTGCTGGGTATCGTGATGAATCAGTTCAAGGCCGAACCTAATCGGTATCTCACCGACAAGGTTGCCACGCCGCACTTCTACGAACGTCTGCAACAACTGATCACTCGGTCTGTTGGTTTCATTGCTGTCCGCGGGGGCATGGGCACGGTTACTGAGTTGTCACTCGTATGGAACAAGTTGCAGACGCGGGTGATTGGTAGTCGACCGCTCGTGCTGCTCGGGGATTGTTGGCCGCCAATTGTGAACGCCTGGCAGGAGCATCTCGCCGTGAGCGCGGAAGATGTGGCGTTACTGGATTTTGCATCAACGGCTGAGGAAGCAGTCTCGATTATTAAACGCAAGTCTCAAGGAGTGATTCTATGAACTGCCCCAAGTGCGGTACGCCGATGTTGCCCAACGCAAGTTTTTGCGGCGCTTGTGGAAACAGAATCGATGCAGCTGGCGCACCGGCGGTTGTGCCGTCGCAAGGACCAACTCATAGCACGGGACAGGGAATCCATATTGACGAGGACTCGCGTGGACAAGGCCGTGGCTACAACTACGAGATACTGCATCAGCCTTCATTCTCCCTGGCAGTAATCAAGCTTCAGGCGGAACAATCGATCCAAGCCGAGGCGGGCGCGATGGTTTCCATGTCGGCAAATATCGAGCTGCAGTCGGAGATGAAAGGCGGTCTCTTCGGCGCGATCAAGCGCGCTGCCGGCGGCGAGTCGGCATTCATCTCCACGTTCACCGCTCGAGGCGGTCCCGGCGAAGTGACGTTCGCGCCGGGCGCTCCCGGCGACATCGCCGCGATCGAGATGACTAATCAATCGTTCTTTGTGCAATCCAGTTCCTATCTCGCTGGTGACTCGAGCCTCGTGGTCGACACGAAATGGGGCGGCGCCAAATCATTCTTTGGCGGAGAAGGCCTGTTTGTTTTGTTGGTGCAAGGCCAGGGTCTCTTGCTCGTCTCATCCTTCGGCGCGATTCATAGGAAGCAGCTAGGCGTGGGCGAGCGTTATGTAGTCGACACGGGCCACCTGGTAGCCTGGGAAGGGACCACGCAGTACACTCTGCGTAAGGCTGCTGCGGGATTCTTTCGTAGCATGATGAGTGGAGAAGGCATTGTCGCGGAGTTTACCGGGCCTGGAGAGCTTTTGATTCAGACTCGGAACCTCGCAGCTCTCGCCGGGTTGCTTAAGCCATTCTTTCCAACGCAAGGCAGTGGCGGCAGCGGATTCAAAATCAACCTTGGCAGCTAGAATCTGCAGTTCAGGTAAGACCTTATGGACCAAGCCTCGCCTAATCTCGTTCTTGCTCCGAAGACGACGGACTTAAAGCCCGACCGTGCGGTTAGCATTCTCGGTGTGCCGCTGGGCTATGGCGCGAGTATGGCTGGAGTGGACATGGGACCCGCGGCCCTGCGAGTCGCGGGGCTGATTGAACGCATAGAGGAGTTGGGCTATCAGGTGCGCGACACTGGTGATCTTCGACTCGAGCGACCGCAGACTCGTCCCAAGCCCGACGAGAAGCTGAAGTACTTGAAGGAAATTACGGCGGCCTGTGAACACCTCGCCGCGGATGTTCACAAGATCATGGCCGCTGGGGAGCTCCCGATCATTCTCGGCGGTGATCACTCGATCGCAGTTGGCTCGATTTCCGGTGTTGCTGCTTATATTCGCGAACAACAGCAGACGCTCGGCCTGATCTGGTTTGACGCTCACGCGGATATGAATCTGCCTGAGACGACACCCTCAGGGAATATCCACGGCATGCCACTCTCCGCCCTGCTTGGTTATGGAGCGCCGGAGCTCACGAACGTGGCGGGGTTTGCGCCAAAGCTTGATCCTAAATTTTGTGCTCATGTGGGAGCGCGCGACATTGACCGCGGCGAGCGCGAATTGATTCGCAAACTCGGTATGCGGTTCTTCACGATGAGAGAGATTGACGAACGCGGCATGGGTGCCTGCATGGACGAAGCGATCGCGATCGCCTCGCAAGCGTCCGGCGGTTACGCCGTGACCTTCGATGTGGATGCGCTTGATCCGGGCGATGCACCCGGTTCGGGAACGCTCGTTCGCGGCGGACTTTCCTACCGAGAGTCGCATCTCGCAATGGAAAAGATTGCCGAAGCAGGCGGTATGCGCTCACTTGAAGTCGTGGAAATTAATACTGCCCTCGACGTAAACAATAAGACCGCCGAACTCGGGGTTGAATTAATTCTTTCGGCACTCGGCAAAACTATTCTTTAACCAGCAGAAACCTAATTCGTCACGCAAACTGTTAATTTGCGATGAACGAGTCGCATTCAACCGGTCCGCAAGCTAACAGTTTGCGTTACCACGGAGCAGACAATTGGCGAAAAAACTCCGCGTCGGTGTGATCTTCGGTGGGCGATCCGGTGAGCACGAAATCTCGATCCGCTCCGCACGCGCTCTTATCGAAGCAATAGATCGCAAAAAGTATGACGTCTTGCCGATCGCCATCACGCAGGAAGGGACGTGGCTTTCACCGGCTGACGCTGCTCGGCTTCTACCACAGAGCGCGCAAGCTCTTCTTCCGTCTGAGGTCACTCAAAAAAGCACGGGCGGTGTAGCCATCCTGGGCGATCCTTCACACCATGGATTGATCTCACTTGAATCAAATGGCCGGCCGCTGCATGCAGAAAAGTTCGACGTCGTCTTTCCGATCCTTCACGGACCGTTCGGAGAGGATGGCACACTGCAGGGCTTACTGGAGATGGCGAATACTCCCTATGTCGGATGCGGCGTGCTCGCTTCATCTTGCGGCATGGACAAGGTCGCGATGAAGTTGCTCTTTGCGCAGGCCGGCTTGCCAATAGGTAATTACCTCTGGTTTCTACGCTCGCAATGGCGAACCAATCAGGCGACCATTCTTCGCAATGTGGTTCGCGAGATCGGCTTCCCATGCTTTGTAAAGCCCGCAAATCTTGGATCATCTGTTGGGATCTCAAAAGCAAAGGACAAGAAATCGCTTACCGAGGCTATTGAACTCGCAGCGCAATACGACCGCAAGATCATTGTTGAAGCAGAACTCGTTGCCCGCGAGCTTGAGTGTGCCGTCCTCGGAAATGATGAGGCTCAAGCGAGCCTGCCTGGCGAGTATGTGGTCTATGACGAAAGTGCGCGTTTTCTCGACTACACCGAGAAGTATGCTGACACCGGTCACGTGAAATTTGTGGTTCCTGCGCCCGTCTCAAAAGCAATGGCCACGAAAATTCAGCGGCTGGCGATTCAGGCTTTCCGGGCTGTAGATTGCGCGGGCCTTGCGCGTGTCGACTTCTTTCTGACGCGAGATACGAAGCAACTTTTCGTTAACGAATTGAATACGATGCCGGGACTGACAGAAGTCTCTGGTTATCCGAAGATGTGGGCAGCGTCAGGCCTCAGTTTTCCTCGCGTAATCGATAGTCTTCTTGAGCTTGCTTTCGAACGTCACCGAGACAAGTCCCGCAACAAGATTACGCGGTAAACGATCGATAGATTTAAATCACAGCTATCTTCACCGTTTGGATTTCTAATCCTACCTAGTGTAGATGGGTTGCTGGGTCCGGAATGTGAAGTAGCGGACGCTGATCTTATTTCTTAGGTGAGCGGTAGCCTTTCCGGGTGCGAACGACAAGATCATCACGCGACAGTTTTACGTCGATCGCGCGCCAGCGCCCATCGTGTTTTGAATTGAGCGGTCGGAAAGCAATCGTGTACTGATGGCCCAACTCCTGGGCAATGCCGGCAAACGCATCTCGCAAAGCGGGTCCTCCCGGCGTTGCGACAAAACGTCCTCCAGTCTTTTCGGCAAAACCCTTAAGCGCTGCAGCGCTTTGGCCGTTCCGGGCAGAGATGCCCTCGGTGGCTGACATGTCGACTGCGTAGATGCTGGCGCCTACAGCTAATGCGGAGTCGATGGCTTTGCCTGATGATGCTTTGCTACTTGTATCCAGCCCGTCTGACAGAACGATGATGGCCTTTCGTTTTTCTTCCCGTTGGGCAAGAACAGTCGAAGCCTGGACAATAGCGTCGTAGAGTGTTGTAAGCCCCTTGGCCCGAAGGGTGAATGCCATCGGCGCGAGATCTCGACCACCAGAAAAATCCTGGACCTGCTCGACCTTCTGATCGAAGTTGTAAACTGCAGCAACATCCTCCTCGCGCAACCCGTCGAGAAATCGTATTGCTGCCGAGCGTCCGAGCGTCAAACGGTTTTCCATACTTCCCGAGGTATCGAGCAAAACAACCGACGCGAAGGGCGACTCCTGGGCGCCGAAGCTCGAGATGAGTGAAATCGGCACTTCCTTCCCATCTTCAAAGACTTTGAAATCGGCGAGCTTCAGCCCTGGCACATACTGCCCGGCCTTATCACTTACAGTGACGTTTAAGACGACGAGATCGGTGTTGACCCGTACGACTTCGTCATCGTCCTGTTGAGCGAAGCAGGTGCTGGCAGTAAGCAGCAAAGCACCGATCAGGAAGAGGCCACGCGCTGAAGCGGGAAAGTTTGTTCGGCGGGAGTTGATTTGAATCAAGTTGCTCCTAGTGAGCGAGACCACGGACAAGTTGGATCAGTTCAAGTAAAACATTAGCCTGCTCTATGATAGCGGTTGAGACAACACGACGCGGCGTCTTCTGAACTTTTTCCGCGAGTTCGTTAGAGACCTTGGCGATGCATTCCATTGCGGCAGCCATGTCCTTAGGTTTTTCTTTAAGTGCGCCTTCATCGTCGGAAGCGCCCGCTTCGCTACGAATGCGTTTGGTTAGTTTTTCAAGCTTGTCCAGGGTTTTGAGGTCGTCCTGCTTTAGCGAGCTATTGAGCTTGTAGGAAGCGGCAAGGTCCTTACCGATCGTGGAGACTTCTTTTGCGCGGTCGACATTGTCCTGATGCTCTTTCTCAGCGACTTTTATTTCCCGCTTCGCTTTCATCTCAAGCTCGCGCTCAGTGGGAGCTTGTTCGTCATCAATATCTGGGAAAGACGTCGGGCTGACCGGCCGATCAGGAGGTCGTATGGGCCGTGTTTGCGCCACTGCCGCTACTCGACAAGCGCCGAGGAGTACAAGAGCGAGCAATACACCTATGGAATAGCGAACGGCAGTTAAGAACATCTTGCTGATTACTTGAAACCCCTTAGTCAGCGAACTCACCCCATCTCCGAGCCAGGCCCAGTACTCTGACGGAAATTGAATTTGATTGGTTGTACTGCGGCGGGTTCTACTCATCAAAAGTTTTGAGCCTATCGGTAGTACCGAGGTAGCTCTCCCCGTTTGAACATGCCGCTGAAGCTGACTCATCACTTTAGATATAGTCGCCATGCCGACTACTAATGGACAACCTGAAAGGGAAGACACTCGCTCGGATGCAGCTAAGAAGTTTGCTTAGGTCAGCACTAAGGTACACGCGCAGGATTGTCGGGCGAGTTCAGGAATTCATCTCTGCCTGATGACGGCCTGGGAATTGTGATGACACGTAGCTGAAGTCGTTCGGGTGGACGCCTCTGGCCTGGTGCAGTTGTATAGCTGAGCAGCGTGGAATCTTCGCTTAACCCAATGAGACGCACCGAGCCATAATCTTGCGTGCGCAAGCTGAGAGAGTAGCGACCTTCTTCTGTTGGTTGAAGCTGCGCTGGATTTACCGAAACCTTCATTCGCTCAATCGTCGCATCCTTGCGACGCTGAAGTTCCAGTTCAACCGAGAGTCCGCTCAATTGTTCAGGCGAGATATTCTTTACTGTACCGCCGATAATCGTTTGACGGCCCTTCAGCATTGCGTCGTCGACAAGGACGTGTGCCCTTGCGGGCCCCTTTGGGAGGCTGGATGCGTTTGCATGAGGCCCAGGGACCCCTGCCAAGCTTTGATCGATGTGACGATTGCGAAAATATGCGTAGCCGACTAGCAGGAGAGCGGTCGCGAGAATTGCAAGACCACCCGCCAGCAGCTTGGTCCTGCCCGAATTCTTGTCGTCGCTGAGTAATGTTGTGTTGGTGGTTTCGGTAAACATCCAGATTTTTCTTAAGAGATCACTTGAAGTGGTCTTCGCGTTCTGCTTGAACTACTGGCTGCGGCCCGGCGGGGCTGTTCCCGTGACAGCTTCAATTAAGGCGGATAGAAACTCTTCTTCGGCGACGCCGCGACTGGCAAGTGTTACCCACTCCGCGCCGGTCGCACCATCTGTTCGACCTTCAATTTTGGCGTTAACAGAAATGTTAGCGCTCGTGCCGTCGATAGGCTGAATCTCCACCGTCAAGGTGTAACGTCCGCGAGTCCATCCACGGGAGTCAGAGCCCGGCGTCTCCGCATAGCGATTGAGTTCAGACTGCGAGACAACCGCACCTTTGATGAAGGTGTACGGCTGAGTGACCAGAATTCCATCCGCCGGCTTCGAGGCGGTTTCATCCATGATCAGCATTCGATCACGCATGAGATCTTCGACTGCCTTGAGGATGACATCACGACGCGCGACAAGACGGTAAGGGTTTGGCAGCGGGGGAATCTCAGGAGTGCGACCTTTGCCGAAGTCTCTTCCGCGTCCTGCGCCTACATCCGTCTTCATACCATTGTTCGCAGGAACTCGACTGGAACCAGTATCCCGGACACGTTCGCTTCCTTTGTCGACGCCCTTGCCTTGCGAGACAGCGGTAGACACTGAAAAAATCGAAACCAGGAGCACACATATAAGCCGGATCATAATGGCCACCTTTTTTCTACCAACCTAACCTAGAGGAGATCACCAAATCGAGAATAGATTAACGTCACTGCAATTTCAAGCAGGGTTTCCTGGCGATTAGCACTACCTCTGCGGGGCCGAGTTCTGTTGAGCATGCTCCAGATCTCGCTGTCTCTCCCACTGGCGCAACTTTTGGACACCCGCCTCGAAGTCACTCTCTTTGCTGTAAAAGTTATGAGCACCGTCGTCGCGTGAAGGCTCTCTCACGTAATAAAGGTAGCCGTCCTGGTCAGGGTTCAACGCAGCATGTAGTGAGTTCTCACCCGGCGATGAGATGGGACCCGGCGGCAGACCAGCATGCAGTCGGGTGTTGTAGGGCGACCGTCGGTCGATGTCACTTTTGTAGACCTTACCGTCGTTGCGCCATTTGCCCTCAAGCTTGGATGCGTAAATCACGCTCGAGTCTATTCCCAAAGGCATCGCCAGCTTTAGCCGGTTATAGATAACGGCCGCAATTATCGGTCGGTCCGTTTCCAGTTTAGCTTCGGTCTCAATTAAGGAAGCCGCCGTTACGATCTGACGCGGCGTCATCTTCATCTCACTGGCTTTCGCTACCCAGTCCGGCTTCCAGGTTGTGCGGAATCGTTTCACCATCATGGCTATCAACTCACGCGGCTTAGTCTCCGGAGGGAATTCATAGGTAGCCGGATAAAGGTATCCCTCAAGATTGCTTGCTTCCGGATCCAAATCCTTAACGAGGCTCACGTCATTCATTAACTCTAGCGCCTCATTCGAATTCTCGAGCTTGAGCCCGGGAAGTTTTGCCATGGCGTTAGCGATGTCCCAACGTGTCCAGCCCTCCACGATGGTCAAATGAGTGAAGCGCTGCTCGCCCTCTTCCAGTTTGGTCAACACCTGCAACGGAGTAATCGGCGAAGGGAAATCATATTCGCCGGCACGCAGGCGCGAGCCCGCACCAGCCAACTTGATGTAAAGCAGCAGAGGCCAGTCGTGGCGCAGTATCCCCTCATTCTGCAGCTTCTTTATTACCGTCGCCGGAGCAGTGCCGCGACTGATCTCGATGAACCGGCCACTTTTGTTGTGCGCGATTGAAGCCCGCAAATCTTTGTAGACCCAGATAGCTGCGGCCGCCGCCGCGACTAGAACAAGAACGGTCAGAATAAGGAGTATGCGTTTCATAGGGTGATTGGGACTTTCCTGACTTATTTCGTTTCCGGCGCTGCGCGCTGTCCCGAAACCAGGATTCGATCTTGCCCGCCAGAGATAAAGTCCGAAAGAATGATCGCGGCCGCTTGGCCGTCTACTAGTCTGCGTACTTCGTTGAAATCTTTGCCGGCACCCCTCAGCTGCTCCTCAGCTTCTGCGGAAGTGAGTCGTTCGTCTTGAAGATACACCGGCAAGCTTAGGGAAAGGGCAAACTTCTCAGCGATCCCCCGCGCCGCCTCTGCCGCCGGACCCTTGTTGCCGCTAAGTCCCAGCGGAAACCCAATAACCAATGCTTTAACGTCGAACCGTTCGATGAATGCAATGACGTCACTCAGCATCTTCTTCCAGCTGGACCGCTCCAATGCCGGCAGTTTAGTTATGGAAATCAGTAGTGAATCGGAGACTGCCACCCCGACCCGCTTCTGTCCCAGATCCAGTGCCATCACGGGTCCGTCCATTCTCTCGTTTTCCGCGGTACGGCGCATTCGGCGATTAGTCCAAAATTTCTTCCAGGACAGCGTTTTAACTCGCGCAACCACGGCGCACTCAAAAGCAACTAAGCTTGCGCGCCTGATTTACGGACGGTATGATACGTCTTGATGCTGGCAGTCATGCTGGCATACCGTCCATTGATTCAACACGAGAGGTAATTAATGTCATTCCGCACTAAGTTTGCCCTAATTCTATTATCCGCGACCCTCGCACTTTATACCGTCGTAGGCGGCTGGATCTCGACACGCGCCCAACAGCCGGCGAATGATCCAAATGCACAGCTTCGCATTTTTGAAAGCGTGTTGCAGCACATTCAGAACGACTACGTAGATGAGCCAAACATGGAGAAGGTTCGCGCCGGCGCGCTGCGTGGTCTGGCTTACGGCCTGGATCCTTATTCAACATATCTAACGCCCGACCAAGTTCGTGAGTATAACGTAAACGCAAAGGACAATCAGGTGGGCATCGGCGCCGAGCTTTCCCAGGTTGCTTCCTATCTGTACGTTATCGCCCCGATGAAAGGCTCACCGGCAGATCAGGCTGGCGTGCGAGCGGGAGACATCATCGAGTATATCGACGGCAAAGCGACAAGAGACATTTCCCTCTACGACGCCAAGCAGCTTCTGAATGGCGCCGCCGGCTCTGAAATAAAACTTCGAATCCTACGAGCGAACACCAAGCCATTAACATTGGTCGTCAAGCGCAGTTCATTCCGTGCTCCCGCTGCGGAGGCAAGGATGGAAGCTGGTCGCATCGGCGTGCTGCGTATTAATAGTTTTGCTGATGGAGAAGCAGCGGACGCGCGCGCGCGTTTACAAGACCTGGTTAAACAGGGTGCCCAAAAGGTTGTGGTCGATCTGCGAGGGAATGCTGGTGGGTCGTTGACTGAAGCGGTGACCGTAGCGAACCTCTTCATCAAAGATGGTGCACTCGCGCAAACGACCGGCCGTGAAGGGAAGACGCTGAAGAGCTTCAGTGCCGATCCCAAAGCCGTAATTTTCTCGGGTCCTGTTGCTGTTTTGATCGATGCCGGAACCGCCGGTGCGGCTGAGGTAGTAGCGTCAGCATTGCTCGAACGAAGCCGTGCTCAGATAGTAGGAGAGAAGAGTTTTGGCGCCGGCGCTGAGCAGCAGCTGTTCACGTTGAGGGGCGGCGATGGTTTGCTCCTGACCACGGTGAAATGGGCGACTGCGAGTGGTAAGCCATTCCTCGGCGAGGACCGAGCTCACTCTGGTATCACCCCTTCGGTGGAAGTGAAGCGTCCCGAGCTCGCTGACGCTGTCGATCCTGAGGACCTGACCGGGAACGACGACGACGCAGTAGTGAAACCGAATCAGCCCAACGATAAAACACAGGCGGTGCCCGAAGCAGCAACGCCAAAGCCTGCTGTCGAGGATGTCCAGATGAAGAAGGCCCTTGAACTACTGCGGGAAAATAAACCTGTCTCGGTTCAACGCGCCGCGTAACAACACGAGACATTCATTAGTTTAGTGAGGCCAAGTCTTAAGTCCCTGGCCTTTTTCTTTTAGGCTTTACAGAGCTTCGCAGCGTTGCCACCGTATTTCGCCAGTTGCTGATATAGCGCACGTGATGTCCGATATCGGGTATTTCGTGTGATCGGCTCGCGGTGCGGGTATTGGGGTTTGTTTGCGAAAGAGTTGCTTTCGTCGGTGTTTCCCCCAAATCCCGTGGAAATCGCGATAATACGCTTATCGACTCAGAAGGTGGTCTCAGCGGGAACGGAGCTTGCTGATGGTATAGGCAGCGATGAAGAAAGAGACTTTTACTCTTAAGGAGATAGGCCGATGATTATGACAAACAAATTACTGCCGGTTGCTTTGATAGCTGCCCTCGTAGGAGGTTCTGTTGGGGCGCTGGTAATGTACTCGAGGAACCAATCAAATACAGCCGCGGCAGAAACATCTGCCCCGGATAATGCTCGCTTCGTTGCTGACAATCAGCAACCCGCCAATGAGCAGTACATTCCGGCAGAATTCAATACGTCGGCCGAGCAGGGTGCCTACAAGGTCGGCTTTGCGGATGGCTTTAAAGCAGCGCAGTCCGGTGTGAGCGGTACGCAGTCGTCATATGCGGCTCCGCTGGCTGGAGTTAACCAGCGCGGGCGCGTGGTGGATCGCAATACGAGTCGGAGCTACGACCACACTGCTAGTTCGCGCACCATTTACACCCAGCCGCGCAGCCGAAGCTTTTGGCAGAAGCACCGCGATAAGCTGACTGTGGGTATCGGCGCAGGTTCGGGCGCTCTACTAGGTGGTGTGATTGGTGGCAAGAAAGGCGCGGCCATCGGAGGACTTGCAGGTGGCGGTGGTTCAGCTCTCTATACCTACAAGCTGCGCAAGCGCAACCGTCGTTACTAAGTGAATATTGCTGATAGCGCATCTGGGCAGTTCTTATTAAAGGGCTGCCCATTTCTTTTCAAAGCCGAAGTCCGGTCCATCAGAACCCAATACTTGTGGTAGTCATCAAGGCTATAAAGAAATGTCGATACTAAAGCTGCTCATAGTTGCATTCCTATTTGCGCTGCTCGTGTCTCCCTTCACTGTTCTGCACGCTCAGCAAGGCACTGAATCAAAGGCGCAACGTCCTCGTTCGGTTGCTGAACCTGCTGCGCCCAAAATGCAGGGCACGCCTCAGGCTGACCCACCCGATCAGGACGCCGAAGTGATCCGCGTCGATACGGATCTCGTGAATACAGTCTTTACTGCCGTCGACCAGAATCATCATTTCATCACAACGCTTAAGGCCAACGACCTGCGAGTGCTGGAAAACTCTACTGCGCAGGAGATCAGCCTTTTTGAGCGTGAGACAAATCGACCGCTGACAATAGTAATTCTCGTTGACACCAGTAAATCGCAGGAGCGAACACTCTCGGATGAGAAGAAGGCAGCCAAGGCTTTCCTCGGCGCTGTTGTACGACCCGACCGCGACCGAGTTGCTGTTGTTTCATTCACCGGCAGACCAGGGGTTGATCAGGAGTTGACGGAGAGTATTCCGAAGGTGAACCGGGCAATCGATCGTCTCAAAGTTCAGCTGCCTCGCGACAACCCTACTTGCGAAGACGTGAAGACAGTACAGGACGATCCTTTGTGCTGGACGAGCATTTGGGATTCAGTCTGGGCAAGCACTAATGAGGTCCTGGCTCCCACACCGGAAGACTCGCGCCGCGCGATAATCCTGCTCAGCGATGGCGACGATACGGCGAGCACGATCAAACGCCAGGACGCAATTGAGTCGGCAGTCAAGAACAATGTCGCTGTCTACAGTATTGGAATTGGAGATCCGGAGTTTTATAAAATCGAGAAGGACTCACTTGCAAAGCTCTCTGATCATACAGGCGGTCGCGCATTCTTTCCTCGCGATGAACGTGAGCTGCAGCGGGCCTTCGCACAGATCCAGGAAGAGCTGCGTTCGCAATATGTCGTTGCCTATTCACCCAAGAACAAGCTGCGCGATGGTTCTCGTCGTCAGGTCAAGTTAGAAATCGTCAACCCGGAGCTGCGCAAACAGAACCTCCAGCTGATGTATCGCCAGGGTTATTACGCTCCCAAGAAATGAGCCGCGTTGAAGGAATGGAACTAGAGCGGAATGTTGCCGTGTTTCTTCGGCGGATTTGTGTCGCGTTTATTCTCCAGCAGCGACAGTGCGCGGATTAACTTGGGTCGGGTCTGGGACGGCTCGATGACTTCATCGACGAAACCTCGTTCAGCCGCCACGTAGGGGTTGGCGAACTTCTCCTCGAGTTCAAGAATACGCGCGCGTCGCGCCCCTTCCTGGTCCGACGCTTCGCTTATTTCTCTTCGATAAAGAACCCCAACCGCGCCTTCTGGTCCCATCACCGCTATCTCGGCCGTGGGCCAGGCGAAGTTGACGTCGGTACGGATGTGCTTCGAAGCCATCACGCAGTAGGCGCCGCCATAAGCCTTCCGCGTAATCACCGTGATTTTTGGCACCGTCGCTTCGGCAAAGGCGTAGAGAAGTTTAGCGCCGTGTCTGATGATGCCGCCGTGTTCCTGAGAGACGCCGGGGAGAAAACCAGGTACATCTTCGAATGTTACGAGCGGAATATTGAAACAATCGCAGAACCGGACGAAGCGTGCGCCCTTAACTGAGGCATCGATATCCAGCACCCCTGCTAGATATGCAGGTTGATTCGCTACAATGCCGACGGTGCGGCCTCCCAGTCGCGCGAACCCTACACAAATATTTGGTGCATAGTCTTTCTGCACCTCAAAAAAGTAAGCATCGTCAACGATGAGGCCGATAACGTCTCGGATGTCGTAAGGCTGATTGGATGCTTCGGGAATAATACTATTCAGTTTTTCTGCGGTGCGGTCGACAGGATCGCTGGAACTGATCCGCGGCGCGTCTTCAAGATTGTTTGAGGGCATGAACGACAATAGTTCACGCACAATTCTGAGCGCATGCTCATCTGAGTCGGCAGCAAAGTGCGCGACGCCTGAGACACGATTGTGCGTTACCGCGCCGCCCAACTCTTCTTTAGTTACATCTTCATGGGTGACGGTTTTAATCACGTCCGGTCCTGTAATAAACATGTAGGACGTGTCTTTCACCATGATGTTGAAGTCAGTGATTGCCGGACTATAAACCGCACCGCCGGCACACGGGCCCATTGTGCAGCTGATTTGTGGCACCACTCCGCTGGCCAGGGTGTTCCGCAGAAAGATGTCGGCATAACCACCCAAACTGACGACGCCTTCCTGGATCCGCGCGCCTCCTGAATCGTTGAGTCCGACGATTGGTGCGCCCACCTTCATGGCGAGGTCCATCACTTTGCAGATTTTCTCGGCGTGCGTTTCCGAGAGCGAACCACCGAACACAGTAAAGTCCTGGGCAAACACAAAAACACGACGGCCCTCAATCAAACCGTGACCCGTGATCACACCGTCACCGGGATACGTCTGCTGTTCGAGGCCAAAGTCGTGTGAGCGATGTACGACGAGCTTGTCGAACTCTTCGAAAGTCTCCTCGTCCAAAAGAAACTCGACGCGTTCACGCGCCGTCATCTTTCCCGCGTCATGCTGTTTGGCGACGCGATCGGCACCGCCTCCAACTTCAGCCTGCTGCGTGCGCTCTTTAAGTTTCTGGAGCTTTGACTGCGATTGCTTTGTTTGCTGTTTTGAAGCCATCAATTAGTCTTTTCCGCGCTCGGGTCGTTGAAGGGAAATGCACGTGACGCAATTAGCTCAACTAGCTCATGCAGCGACTCGCGCGCACTTTTTTGCACTTCATCAGGGTAACCATAGACGCGAGCGTTCCGTTCAAAGTCTTCCAAATCCACTATACGATACGAAAAATCCGGCTCAACCAGAATGTCGATATCCAAGTCGACGTAGCTTAAGACATCGCCATCAAGAATCGGAGGAACGTTGACATTGCAGTAGTAACTCCTTAATTCGCCGCTCGGCTGTGCGAACCGAAAAATGTTATACCAACGATCGAGCCAGTAGTACTCGATACTAGTCGTTCCAAGGGCGATCGTCCCGAGCAGGTCGTGAGTGATCTCCTCGTCAAACGTAGCATCAAGAACCAGCAACGATCCTTCCTGACGCAGGACTCGAGCGCGCCACGTACGATGTTCCGTATTGTCGTACTTGCAGGCCCGCACGGTGATCATGTTTTACTTGCGACCGCTCTTATGCCAATCAGCCAGAAACTGCGCCTGACCTTTGTCCGTCAATGGATGATTGAACAGTTGATCGATCACCTTGAACGGAACAGTTGCGATGTCTGCTCCCATCCGTGCCGCTTCGATAACGTGAATGGGATGGCGCATGCTTGCCGCCAGCACTTCTGTCTTCCACGTGTAATTACGATAGATCTCCACGATGTCCTGCAGCAGTATCAAACCGTTTTCACCGATGTCGTCGAGTCGGCCAATGAAGGGACTGATGAACGACGCTCCGGCCTTTGCAGCGAGAATCGCCTGGGCAGCAGAGAAGCAGAGCGTGACGTTGATCTTGATTCCTTCGCTCGACAGCGTATGCGTGGCCTTGAGTCCGGCGCGTGTCAAAGGACACTTCACGACTACATTAGAGGCAATTTTCGCGTACTCGCGTCCTTCGCTGACCATCCCTTCAGTATCTTCGGCCGTCACTTCTGCAGAAACAGGTCCGGAGAGGATTTTGCAGATAGCAGCAATGTGTTCTTTGAAGTCAACGTTACCTTCCTTGGCGATCAGGGAGGGATTGGTGGTGACGCCGTCGGCGATGCCGATGTCGGCCGCTTCACGAATTTCGTTTAGATTAGCTGTGTCCAGAAAAAACTTCATATGAAAACCTCCAAGTGATTAGCAATAAATAACTCAGTGAGTTGTTGCAATTGTGGACTTTGCGGATTCCTGCGCGGCGATTGAATTCTTGAGAATACCGATCCCCTCCACTTCGACTTCCACCACATCACCTTCATTCATCGGGGACACACCTGCCGGCGTACCGGTAGCAATCAGATCGCCTGGATTGAGAGTCATGATCTGCGAGATGTACCAAATCAGGAAGGGAACTGAAAATGCCATGTCCGATGTTCGTCCTTGTTGTCTTACCGCTCCGTTCAGACGAGCAGTGACTCCGAGATCGAGAGGATTGATGTCCGAAACGATCACTGGGCCGACAGGACAGAACGTGTCGAATGACTTCGCCCGCGTGAACTGAACATCCTTCCGCTGCAGGTCTCTCGCCGTTACATCATTAACGCAGGTGTAGCCGAGGACGTAACTCAGCGGGTCGTCGGTATCTGAAATCCGCTGCGCCTTCCGTCCAATAACAACACCTAGCTCTCCCTCATGTTCGACCTGCGTCGACTGTGGTGGCAATCGGATCACATCGCCGCTTGCTACCACCGCCGAAGACGGTTTCAGGAAGAGTAATGGTTCATCAGGCATCTTGTTGCCAAGTTCCGCAGCGTGCTCGCGATAATTTCGACCGACGCAGACAATCTTGGACGGTGTCACAGGTGCGAGTAACTCAACTTCGGCCAACGCCACTGGCTCTGAAGTGGAATGGTCGGTTTCATGCTCGAAGTATTCCGTCGCTTCAATCGAGAAGACTCTATCACCTTCGATGCGACCGAAGTGTGAGCCGGAGAGACTGGGATGAGTGAATCGGCAGAGTTGCATCGTTTATGGAAGAGTTTCAGAGACGACTTCCGAAGGCGTGCTTATGTTTCCAGCTTGATCGGTTGCGGTGATGTAGTAGTAGTACCTCTTGCCGGATTCTACGTTCTCATCCTGGAAAGTGGTGCGCGTGAGCAACGACGGAAGCAGTTTAGTCCAACGGTCCTTCGGGAGATCTGGATCGGTCGAACGATAGATAGTGTAGCCGGCAACATCAGGTTCCGGGTTTGCGGCAAAGAAGATCGACAACCTTCCTGGCGCCGCCGCCACCGTAATGGCGGTAGGAGCTGACGGAGCAAAAGTATCCCGCGGCGAGATAGCAAGTGAGTTTGAGTTCAAGCTCTCCACTTGCGCGCCGCCAGTACCCAGTGAGACCGAACGAACCACATACTGGTAGTCATCACCGAACTTGAAGTTTCTATCGAGGTAGCTGGTGCCGGGGATCAATGCAGTGTTAATCGAAGTTTCGGCGTCTTCGGTCTGCGATGCACCGACCCGATACACATTGTAGCCGAGGATGTTGGGCGGCGTGGAACCGTCGATGTTTGCTGCCGGTGGCTGCCAGTTCAAAGTTATCCCAGTCTCACTAATCTCTCTACCCGTGTTGACCAGTGTGGGCGGCTGGGCCACGCGAGCTGAAGGTTCGATCAAAAGGAAATTCGAAAACGCGGCGCGCTGGTCGGAAGCGTTAACGTAGCGAACGGCGTAGCGCAAGCGTGTTGGCTCACCGGCAAGCTCGAGAGGATCGGTGTAGGTTATCGTCTCGCCCGCATTCTTGATTTGCTCGTAAGGCACTGACCCGATGAGCGTGGACCGTGCGGCAAATTCCTCTTCAGTCAACGGGAGGGGCGCCGTCGGTTTTTCGGCGAGGCGATAGACATCAATTCGGCGAATACTCTGAACACTTGAGTCGGCCGCGTTGCGGCGCGGTGCGGGCCAACTGAGGGTTACCTGGTTGCCGCGCTGAGCTCCGGAGAGCAATTCCGTGCGCTGCTGCACGCGCTCGACGGGTGGTAAGGGCGGACGTCGCTTGCCGCAACCGGCGAAGAGACAGAGTAAGAGAAGTGCAATGCACCACGCTTTCTTTTCGTTCAGCAGTTCGGAAGTGAGCGTTAGAGAGGAAAGTGGCAATGTTTCACTCACAGGATGTAACGACTGAGGTCCTGATCCTTGACGGTCTCCAGCAGCATGGCGTCAACATAAGCAGCATCGATGCGCTGGTCCTTGGGCTCAAGGTCGGGACCTTCAAAGCTGATCTCCTCGAGCAGCTTCTCCATGATTGTCTGCAGTCGCCGCGCTCCGATGTTTTCAGTCTGCTCGTTGACACGCGCCGCCAAGTTCGCAATCGCGTCGATGGCGTCGCTCGTAAACTCGATCGTTACCCCTTCCGTCTCCATCATGGCTTGGTACTGTTTGATTAGGGCGTTCTTTGGTTCAGTCAGGATTCGCTTGAAGTCTTCCACGGTCAGCGAGTCCAACTCAACGCGGATTGGAAAGCGACCCTGGAGTTCGGGAATCAGATCAGATGGCTTTGAGACATGAAAAGCTCCCGCGGCGACGAAAAGGATATGATCAGTTTTGACCATTCCATAGCGAGTATTGACTGTCGTCCCTTCAACAATCGGAAGAATGTCGCGCTGCACTCCTTCGCGTGAGACATCGGGTCCATGTCCCGACTCACGTCCGGCAATCTTGTCGATCTCGTCGAGAAAAATAATGCCGGATGATTCGACCCGCTCGATCGCCGACCGGGCGACCTGGTCCATATCGATGAGACGCTCTTCCTCTTCCTGCATCAGGTGCTCCATCGCTTCATCGACGCGCATCTTTCTTCTTTTCGAGCGTCCCTGGAAGAGACTGCCGAGCATGTCCTTCATGTTGATGCCCATCTCTTCGATACCCTGGGGCCCGGCAAGTTCGATCACGGGGAAGTTCTTCTCGCGGACTTCGATCTCGACAAGTCGATTGTCCAGTTTGCCACTGCGAAGCTGTGTGCGAAATTTTTCGCGCGAACGCTGAGACTGCTCATCTTTCGTCGTCGAGTCGTTCTCGACGATCGCTTCTTCGGTGGTGGCTGAGTCAAAGTCGTAAAGACTTCCGCCGGAGCGGGGCGGCGGCAGCAGGATGTCGAGAATTCTTTCTTCAACATTCAACTCTGCCTTCTCCGCAATCTCCTCGATCTTTTCCTGACGCGTCATGTCGACAGCGATTTCGGTCAAGTCGCGAATCATGCTCTCGACATCGCGCCCGACGTAGCCGACTTCGGTAAATTTAGAGGCTTCAACTTTCAAGAAAGGAGAGTCGGACATGCGAGCAAGGCGACGTGCAATCTCAGTTTTGCCAACGCCCGTGGACCCGATCATGATGATGTTCTTTGGCATCACGTCCACGGCCATCTCCGGCGGAAGCTTTTGCCGGCGGATTCGATTGCGCAGGGCAACGGCGACCGCACGCTTGGCATTGCGCTGGCCGACGACGTGCTTATCAAGTTCGGCTACGATCTGACGTGGAGTCATCTCGTCGAGCCGAACTTCTTCATCAACTTCTCCTGCGAGGTAAATGACCATTGCTTCAATCTTGCTATTCGGTGCGAGAAAACTACTCGAGCTCTTCCACAATGATGTTTTGATTTGAATAGATACAGATCTCACCGGAAATCTTGAGCGCTTCTACCGCGATATCTTTTGCCGAGAGAGTGGTGTGTTTCATTAACGCGCGAGCCGCAGCAAGAGCAAATGATCCGCCTGAGCCGATCGCCAGCACACCATCGTCCGGCGCAATAACATCGCCGTTACCCGACAGCAGAAACGAGGTCTTACTGTCAGCAACCACAAGAAGGGCTTCCAGGTGTCTCAGGAGTTTGTCGGTGCGCCATTCCTTGCTGAGTTCGATCGCCGCGCGCTCGAGGTTACCGTGATACTGTTCGAGCTTGCTTTCAAAACGCGTCAATAGCGAAAAGGCGTCCGCTGTTGCGCCTGCGAAGCCTACCAGAATCTGATCATTGTAAAGTCGCCGCACCTTCTTGGCACTTGCCTTCATGATCGTTTCACCGAGCGTCACCTGACCGTCACCGGCAAGCGCAACACGGCCGTCTTTGCGCACAAGTAGGACGGTTGTGCTGCGAACTCTCGTAGATTCTTTTCCCATCTTTTATTAACAAGCACTATAGGAATTCGCTTGAACGTAAGTCAAGCAGCCGTCTTTCTAGCGTCGTCAAGATCACTCAGCAGGCCACAACGCCGCGAACTCGACTTTGCTGGTATGATACTTACTGCTAGATTTGGTTCGTTAGTAGTAGATGGCTTTGACTCTTCGAGAGGCTCTAATGTTGGAACATCGACCACGCATTGGCATCACAATGCGCATTGAATTGGAGAGCGATCGCTTCTATCTCTCACGATTTTACAGTGAGGCGATTGAAGCGGCCGGCGGTGCACCTTTACATATCAGTTTAATTCCTGATCCGATGTACATCTCGTCAGTGATGGACTCAATCGACGGAATCCTGCTTCCCGGCAGCGACTCTGATGTCGATCCATTGCGGTATGGTCGGGAACCGCATCGCGCCCTGGGGATGGTCCACGGCATCAAAGACGACACGGATTTACTGGTGCTTGCCGAAGTTGAGCGGCGGCGCGCACCGCTCTTGGGAATATGCTTCGGCATGCAGGTCCTGAACGTCTCTCGAGGCGGTACGCTGATCCAGGACATCGAGTCTCAGCTGCGGGATGCAATTAACCACCAGCAGGGACCTCCTCGGGATCGACCGTCGCATCGCGTGCGGCTGCTCGAAGGCAGCCTGGTTGCTAGTCTGGCTGAAGCAGACGGCGCGGTTGTGAACAGTCATCATCATCAGGCATTGGAAACATTGGGTGGAAACCTTGTGGCCACTGCGTGGACCGCTGATGGCGTGGTGGAAGCGCTTGAGGATCCAAGACCCGATCGCTTTGCGATGGCGGTTCAGTGGCACCCGGAACTCGGTTGGGCACGTGACAGTCTTTCACAGTCAATCTTTCAACGGTTTGTCCGCGAAGCCGGAGATTACGCGCGGACAAAAGACCGAAGCCTTTCGGCATCAGAACAGCTTCCCGCGTGAGTAGGGTTACTGTCGTTAAGAGACCAGTTCTTTTAGGGAAAAGAAGTTCGATTTGAAGATGAGCAGGAATGGAGTTTCGGTTCTGCGACTAACAGCTTAACGTTTTACTTTAGCTCGCCTCCCCGATCACGACTCGATCAATGAACAATCAAAAAGCTGAAGTAACCCTGGGACTTGAGAGACTACTTGAGGGGCGCGCTAATCTGCTGCGCGGTGCTCGCATCGGATTGATCTGCAACCAGGCTTCTGTCGATCACAGCCTGCAGCACGCCGCTGATCTCCTGCATGCTCATCAGGACGTAAATCTGACAGCTCTGTTTGGTCCTCAACATGGCATCCGCGGTGACGTGCAGGACAATATGATCGAGACGGGACACGCTATTGATCGCGTCACCGGCATTCCCATTCATTCGCTTTATAGTGAAACTCGTGAGCCTACCGAAGCGATGCTGGCAAACGTTGATTCGCTTGTTTTCGACATGCAGGATGTTGGCTGTCGCATCTATACATTCGCCTACACGATGGCGAACTGCATGCGAACTGCCAGGAAATTAGGGAAGAAGGTTATCGTTTGCGATAGGCCCAATCCTATTACCGGAGCCAAAGTGGCTGGGAATGTGCTTGAAGCTGAACACGCGTCGTTTGTTGGTCAATTTCCGATACCCACACGCCACGGCATGACTCTCGGGGAACTGGCCCAGCTCTTCAATAAGCACTTCGCAATCGGGTGCGATCTTGAAGTGATCGCAATGGAAGGCTGGAAGAGGACGCATTGGCAGGATGAAACGGACGCACCATTTGTGATGCCATCGCCGAATATCCCCACCGTAGACTCAGCGGTAGTGTTCCCGGCCACCGTGCACTTCGAGGGGACGCAGATTTCTGAAGGGAGGGGAACTACGCGACCGTTTGAGCTGATCGGCGCGCCTTACATAGTACCTGAGGATTATGCGTCTGCTTTGAATGGCTACGGGTTTGCGGGCGTCTTCTTCAGAAGTTGCGTTTTTCGTCCGACTTTTCAGAAGCACTGTGGAATCAGTTGTGGCGGGGTGCAGATTCATGTATTGGATCGTGGGGCTTTTGAACCGCTGCAGGTCGGAGTAGCGATGATCAAGGTCGCATACGACATGTACCGCGATGATTTCCGCTGGAAGGAACCGCCCTACGAATATGTTTACGACCGAAATCCTTTCGACGTGATTGCCGGAACAACGCGCCTCAGGGAATCCATCGCGCGGGGAGAATCAGTCGAGACGATACAAGAGAGTTGGCAGCCAGCCTTGAAGGAGTTTCTTAAGGTGAGGGAAGACTACTTGCTTTACTGAGTCTCGTCCTTCTCAGTTTTATTAAGGTATGCGGTTAAGGGTCGTGGTGCCGACCTCTAACACACAAGGTGAGGAAACAATCGTGCGGCCGCGAGCAGGTGGCGAATGCGAGCGCGAGGATAAAGTAAAACCTTAATTCGGCTTCGACGTATTGAGTGGAGAGTTAAGTAGTGGAGGCAACAGTTGAATAGGCAGAATACAGAGATATCGTCCGCAGAAGTTCCTTCGCGGGCATGGCTCATGGGAACTGCAGGATGGCTCGTGCCCGGGGCCGGTCACCTGCTGCAAGGATATTGGTTAAGAGCAATTTTGCTGGGCGGCTCAGTATGGATTTGTTTCATCTGCGGATTCCTGATGGGTGGTCATCTGTTCAGGTTCACTGGAGGCGGAGAAGGGTTTACTTCCATCCTGCAAATTCCACCGATGATCGGTAACCTCGGAACAGGCCTGCTCTACATTGTATGTTGGCTTCTTGGGATTGGATTTGCTAATGAGCCTGAGCAAGCAGCGTTAGCAACCTTCGAATATGGCTGGACGCTTCTAATTATCGCTGGTCTGCTCAATTATCTTTCTATGCTCGATGCATTTGATATCGCTGCGGGGAGAAAGTCGTGAGACATTTTTTGGTGATGACCCTATTTGCCTTCCTTTGCGCCGTCGTGTTTGGGACGGTGGCGAAGGACAACCACAGCGATCGACTCGTGTACGGTCTTAAGGTTTTTGCTGAGTTCATGATCATTGGCCTGGCATTGGCTTGGGTACTCTACTTCCTTCCTTTCTAAGAACGGCTTGAGGGCCGCATGCAATGGCTCTTTCTGAGACCGAAGCCCTGGTACTGCGGACCTATAACCTCGCGGAGGCTGACAAAATAGTTGTTTGCCTGACCCGAGCCAACGGGCTTATCCGCGGTGTGGCGCGCGGTTGCAGAAAGCTCAAGAATAGATTTGGCGCCGCCCTCGAGCCTTTCACACTCCTGCAGATCAGCTTCTACCAAAAAGAGAATCGTGACCTGGTCTCCCTCGGCCAAACGGAAATCTTAAGGTCTCACTTTAACCTTACCTGCGATGCAGAGACGCTTAGCGGGTTGGCTTACATGGCCGACCTCGTGATTGACTTTTCCCCACCGTACGAGCCCAATGACAAACTTTTCCGGATGCTTAAGGCGTGCCTTGAAGCTGTAGCCGAATCGCCCAGCGATCTTCAAACGGTTCTGAGGTACTTCGAGATCTGGTTGCTTAAGCTCGAAGGCTTTCTGCCCGACATTCGAAACTGCAGCGAGTGTCACGCGACGTTTGGCGATAGCGATCTCGCGTTCATTAGTGCCGACCTCGTGCTGCGATGTCGCAACTGCAGTCAGGGAGCGGGAACTGCGCTATCTCGCAGGCTGCACCGGCAGCTTTGGGCAACTCAGAAGCTTGCTCCCGACGTCTTTGTTAAAGAATCACGTGAAGTCTCATCACAAACATTTCGGGAGATGGCTGAGCTAACACATCAACTAATCGGGCGTGTGCTTGAGCGGCAACCGCGCGTGAGACACTCTTATCGGTAGACTCCATTCCGAGTGCGGGTTCCCATTACCTAAATGCGATCGAGTAAGCTAATCGCGAATTACATCGTCAGAGCCGCTCTGCCTTACGTATTCCTTGCGCTCCTGCTGCTCACCACCGTTCTGTTCGTCCAACAGGCGGGCCGGTTTGCAGAGCTCGCCTTGTACGTGCAGATACCCCTGTCGGTGCTTTCGCAGCTCAGTGCCGCTTTGCTGCCGAGCGTGCTGATACTCACATTCCCGGTGGCAGTGCTCGCCGGCGTGATTATCGGTTTCGCCCGGATGGGTAGTGATAGTGAAATCGTGGCGATGCGGGCAGCCGGAGTTGGTACGTGGTCGATGCTCTGGCCGGCATTGATTATTGGAGTCGTCGTCACCGGAGCGACCACATACATTCAGATGGTTGAAGCGCCACGAGCAGCTCGTGATTTGAAACGGGCAGCAGTCGAGGGCGCCCTGCGAAAGCTGGAGTCGCCTGTCGAACCGCGCACCTTCAATACTGAGATTCCACGCAATGTGATCTATGTCCGCGACGGTAACAAAGCAACTGGAGCCTGGGGACGAGTGTTCATTTACTCGCAGCAGCCCGACGGCGCGGTTCGTGTGGTAACGGCACGCTCGGGGCGAATCGATTCGTCAGGAAATGTTTCCGAACTCGTGCTGAGTGATGCCGTCCGGACAAAGATTCCTCCGCCGGGCGGAAACGATCAAGGATCTTACGTTGTTGAGAAACTAGATCAGCTGCGGCTTTCCATCGATACCGGACGGGCGGAACTAATCCAGCAACTAAACGGTGAGAAGCCTGAACCCGAAGAATTGGATTGGGCTGACTTAAAGGAGAAGGCGAAGTCGAGTGTGCCTGCCGAAAGAATTGAAGGGCAGAGGATCATGCAGCGCAAGCTTGCGCTCTCTGTGTCGCCATTCCTATTTGCACTTTTGGGTGGTGCATTGGGAATTCGCATTCGACGCGGCGGGCGGGGAATCGGCGTGCTGTTAGCCCTGGCAATCGTTGTTGTTTACTACCTGTCATCGCTTCTGGGTGAATCACTCGCTCGCAGCGGCACTATCTCGCCGATAGTTGGGGGCTGGGCAGCGAGCGCCTTGTTGCTGCTTCTGAGTCTTCTGCTATTAAGCGGAGCACGTCTCCCCTCAATCCCATGGCCATCGCGACGAGGCAACAAATCGCGCGCTCCTGCGGTGTCCAGTAGGAGTAAGCCGGCGCATACGGGTGGAGCAGTGCGCTCGGGCTTTCCCAGCTTGCTGGACATCGGCCTCTTCCGCGCACTTTCGACTAGTTTCCTTTTTACGTTCGTTTCGCTCGTCTCAATCTTCATCATCTTTACGCTCTTCGAATTGTGGCGCTTCATCTCGAGCAATCGTGCGGGAGTCGGTCTCATCGCGAAATACATTCTATATCTCTTGCCGCTGATTACAGTGGAGATTTTCCCCGCGACGATGCTCGTGGGATCGCTGATGACTTACTCGCTGATCGCGCGACGCAACGAGACCATTGCCTGGTGGGCTTCTGGGCAGAGTGTCTACCGCCTCATGTTACCGGGCCTATTATTCGCGATCGCTGCGGCAGCAGGCACCTGGCTTATTCAAGAACACTTGATGCCCTATAGCAACGTCAGACAAGATTCGTTGCGCGCGCAAATAAAGGGAGGGGAAGCGCGCGCCATTACCGGCAGCGGGCGTCAATGGCTAGCATCTGCCGAAACGAACCGTTTGTATTCCTACGAATTCAACGAGCACAACAACACTCTCGAACAGCCCTCTATCTACGAATTCGATCCGGCCGGAGTGCATCTCGTGAGTGTAACTGCGGGAAGCGCCGGCGTGTGGAACGAGCCCGCGCGGATGACGATTCAGAATGCCGAGGTTTCCAATTTTAAAGGGATGGAGATTGAGCAACTGAAGGCGCAACAGCAAGAGGTCGCAATCGAACCGTTGTCTGTCTTCCGGCCTACAATCGACAAGCCATCGCAGCTCAGCGCGGAGGGGTTAAGAGACTATGTCACTGCAGCGAAGCGTCGCGGCGTTGAGGTCTCCGCACTTGCGGTAGCACTCCAGCGTAAATATGCGGCGCCCTTCAGCGTGGTCGTGATGGCGTTTATTGGAATACCGTTGGCGCTCTCATTCGGACGAAGAGGAACGGTGGTAGCGTTGTGCGCCGCTGTCGGTTTGAGTATTGCTTACTGGGGAGTAGGAGGGGGATTGCAGCAGCTCGGTAATCTCGGACTGCTGCCTCCCGCGGTGGCTGGTTGGTCCCCGCCGGTCATCTTTGCCGCGGCGGGGAGTTACCTTCTGTCTCGCATCCGCACCTAGCTCGGTGAGGTTAGGTGCCCATGTCCCAACTGGCGATGTATTCAACCTGTTCCGCCGTGAGCGTATCGATGCTCATGCCGAGGGCGCGCAACTTCAAAGCTGCAATTTCTGTATCGACCTCCTGCGGCAAGAGGTGGACTCCGGCTTCAAGCTTACCTTTGTTCTTAACCAGGTACTCGACTGACAGCGCCTGATTGGCGAAACTCATATCCATCACGCTCGCCGGGTGGCCTTCAGCTGCCGCAAGATTAATCAAACGACCCTCGCCAAGTACGATCACGCGATTCCCACTGTTTTTCAACTTGAACTCTTCGACGAATGGACGCATGTTGACGGGCGCTTCGGACATTTGCCCAAGAGCGACGAGGTTGAGTTCGAGATCGAAGTGTCCACTATTGCAGACGATTGCGCCGTCTTTCATCTTCGCGAAGTGCGGACCATCGATCACATGCCTGTTACCGGTAACTGTAATGAAGATGTCTCCGATAGGCGCAGCTTCGGCCATCGGCATCACGCGGAATCCGTCCATCACGGCTTCCACTGCTTTGATGGGATCGATCTCCGTAACGATCACGTTGGAACCCATGCCGCGTGCTCTCAGCGCTACTCCCTTACCGCACCAGCCGTAGCCCACCACAACGATGTTGCGACCGGCCAACAGAATGTTGGTAGCGCGAATGATTCCGTCGAGCGTCGACTGTCCCGTGCCATAACGGTTGTCGAAGAAGTGCTTCGTCTGCGCGTTGTTTACCGCAACGGAAGGGAAGGTCAAGACCCCGGCCTTCTGCATCGACTCTAGACGTTGAATTCCAGTCGTGGTCTCTTCAGTTGAACCGATGATCTCGGCGACCTGGCCGGCACGTTCCTTTATCAAAGTCGCAACCACATCCGAGCCGTCGTCGATGATGACGTCGGGGTGTGAATCGAGCGCGGTGCGCACGTGCCGATTGTAGGTCTCTGTTGACTCGCCCTTGATCGCGTAAACCGGGATGCCCCAGTCTTGAACAAGCGAAGCAGCGACGTCATCCTGAGTCGACAGGGGGTTAGAAGCGATCAATACAGACTCAGCGCCGCCGGCCTGTAAGGCCCGGGCAAGGTTCGCAGTCTCCGTAGTGATGTGAGCGCATGCCAGCAGGCGCACTCCTTCTAAAGGCTTTTCATTGCCGAACCGCTCTCTGATCAGGCGCAGCACGGGCATCTCTCGCTCGGCCCACTCAATGCGCTGTTTACCTTTGCTAGCTAATCCAATGTCTTTAACATCGTACTCAAGCGAACGCGTTGCACTCATTTAGTTATTCCTCTTTTGAAAACTGAAATTTGATTTGATCAGACACTGCAACTTAGATCCCTGCAGCCGTTCGGAGCGACTCTGCCTTGCTCGTCTTTTCCCAGCTGAATCCGTCTTCTTCGCGGCCGAAGTGCCCGTAGGCCGCCGTGGCCTTGTAGATGGGCCGGCGAAGGTCCAGTTCCTTCATGATACCGCCCGGAGTTAACTCAAAACTCTTACGCACAAGATTAGCAAGGGCGTTCTCACTGATCCGACCGGTGCCCTTGGTATCTACCATGACGGATACAGGTTCCGCTACACCGATAGCGTAAGCGAGCTGTACGAGACAACGATCGGCAAGCCCTGCGGCAACGATATTTTTCGCCACGTACCGCGCCATATAAGCAGCGGAGCGATCAACCTTCGTCGGATCTTTTCCTGAGAAAGCGCCACCTCCGTGTGGTGCATAACCGCCGTAAGTGTCGACGATAATTTTGCGACCCGTGAGACCGGCATCGCCTTGTGGTCCACCTGTTACAAATCGCCCGGTTGGGTTGATGTGATACTTCGTATTCTCATCAAGGAGATCAGATGAAACGGTATGCTTAATGACGTGTTCCTGAATCTCAGAGCGTAGTTTCTCGTTCGAAACGTCCGGATCATGCTGCGACGAGATCACAACCGCTTCAACGCGGAAGGGTCGGCCATCGCGATACTCAATCGTGACCTGCGATTTGCCGTCAGGCCGAAGGTACTTAAGGTCTCCGGATTTGCGTACTTCGGACAGTCTGCGCGCCAGCAAATGCGCCAGCTGAATCGGAAGCGGCATTAGCTCCGGCGTCTCATTACACGCAAAGCCAAACATCAATCCCTGGTCGCCGGCGCCACCGGTGTCGACACCCATTGCGATATCAGGTGACTGCCGATCGAGAGCTGAAAGGACGCTGCACGTCTCGGAATCAAATCCGTACTTCGCCCTGGTGTAACCAATGTCTCGAATGGTGTCCCGTGCAACTTTAGTGTAGTCGATGCGTGCGTCCGTGGTGATCTCACCCGCAACGACAACCAACCCTGTTGTAACGAGAGTTTCACAAGCAACACGCGCGGTCGGATCCTCTGATAATGCCGCGTCCAGCACAGCATCGGAGATTTGATCTGCAATTTTATCGGGATGACCCTCGGTGACGGATTCGGAAGTAAATAGGTAACCTGATTCAGTACTCAAGCAGACTCCTTATAGAAACAAAGCTAACCGCAAAGTGTAGGAAAAGACCGCGTAGGGTAACAGTCGGGCTTTAGGAGTGTCAAGAAGACCTACCCATGCGATGCGCCATTTAGCGGGCAATTACCCGGCCGGCTCATGATCCTGATCATTGGTTGAGTAGTCATTCTGCGGGGTAGTGGGTCTTTTGAGCCTGCTATCATGCGCGAGACGAGCCGTTCCAGCGCCGCTTTTCCGAGTGGTGCCTGACATGCTGGGATCTAAAGCAATAACAAGGTGCCGCAAAAAAGGTACACTAAAAAAACCGCTTGACACTGGAACTGGTTCCACCCTTTACAATCTTTGGAGTGACCGGCATGAATTCTGAAAATAGTTTTTATCGTTCAGGGGAGTTGGCTGAACTGGCGGGGATTAGTACTGACACGCTGCGCTACTACGAGCGCAAAGGCGCGTTGGCTCCCCCGCTTCGCAAAGCGAATGACTATCGTCAATACCCAGCGAATGCGCTACTGCGCGTCAGACTCATTCGCCGCGCGATTGCGGTGGGCTTTTCGTTGGACGAGTTGGCTTCAGTGCTGAAGGTTCGGGACAGTGGCGGCGCGCCCTGCATGGAAGTTCGCGCCTTAGCTGCGGCCAAACTCTCAGACATCGAAACTCGGTTGCGTGAAATGTCTGCACTGCGCAAGGAATTGCGAGCCGTCATTAAAGATTGGGACATACGGCTGGAGCATCGGGCCCCAGGTCACCGCGCACATCTGCTGGAATCACTCAATGCCGGTCGCAATGGAGTGCTTGGCAATCATCGCCCAGGCTCAGTCAACCTGGCGAAAAAGAAAAGGGAGAAGAAATCAAAATGAAACTTAGACGTTCTCTTGCGATCGCAATTGGAACAATGACTGTAGGGTTGGCAGTTTTCATCGCTAATGCACAACAGCAGGAAAAGAAATCAGCTCCTGCTCAACCGATGTCCGGAATGAGGGACATGCACGACGAGAAGATGAACGAACGGGGCGATCATGTGATGGGCTTTGATCACATGAAAACGACGCACCGCTTTCGCTTGCTGCCCGACGGCGGCTCAATCGAAGTTTTTGCTAACTCGCCCCAGGATACCGAAAGCCGTGATCAAATCAGAATGCACCTCGGCCACATCGCAAAGATGTTTGCCGCGGGCAACTTCAAGGCACCGATGCTAATCCACGATCAGACTCCGCCAGGCGTGCCGACGATGGAAAAGCTAAAGAGCGAGATTCAATATAGGTTCGAGGAGACGGAAAAAGGAGCGAGAATTAGGATGTCTACCGATAGTCCTGAAGCGTTACAGGCAGTGTATGACTTCCTGCGGTTTCAGATTAAGGAACATAAGACCGGAGATTCTTTGGATCCCAGATAATTTGTCAGGAGCCTCCGCCGGAATGGACACAATCCCGGTATGGCCTTTCAATGCTAGCGATCTATCGCCGTTGAATTCGTTGGACTCCGGGCCCTGTCGACTCTAATCGATGAAGTCTTCCTTGACAGGGTCTGTTGGCTTCCATAGATTGGTTAAGGCATGGTAATCCGCTTAGCATCACTGGTCCTGATCCTTGTAGTTGCCGGAAGCGTCTTCGCTGGCATCCCTCTGCATTCCGGTGAAAATGAGTGCAGCATGACGGGTATGACCGGTATGGATTGTTGCGAGAAGGCAGCCCAGGCGGAGAGTCTGATACCCGAGGCTTCAACTGCGCGTTTGTGCTGCGCGCTGAACTGCTCTCAGAGTGGAACGACTGGCACAACCGGAACTTGGCTTCCGCGCACAGCAGCGGGCCAGGCAATAGCGATTCATCCAGCATCGAGTCAATCTATAGCTGTTTCACTGCACTTATCTCATCGTTCAAGTTGGGCCGATAGCCCTCCACCATATTCGAATCCCGCTTACATTCGACACCTCGCTCTTCTGATCTAGAGACTCCAAGGCCGTAGTGTGTTTTCTGGTCGCTGTTCCCGCCGTCAGGAGCAGTGAGGTTGCGCGTCTCCGTGTGACGTGCGTTGGTCTCTGTTTCATTAGAAGGTCGAATAGCATGTTCAAATACATTCTCGCATTAAGTCTTCTCGCACTCCTCTTGTTCATCGCATCCTGCAGTTCCAAGACTTCCGTTGACACGGGCAAAGTCATCAAGAGTGCGCCTATCGGAAGTCTGACTGTCACGCTTTCGAATTCTTCGGGCCAGCTCAAACATGGCAGTGAAGAGTTCTTCATCACCTTCAAAGATTCGTCGGGCAAGCCCGTGGATGTCGGCGCTGCCGCGCTTACATTTCACATGCCACAGATGGCCTCCATGGCGGCGATGAACGATGCGGTGGCGCTCACGACTACGGACACGCCGGGAGTCTATCGTGCTAAGGCTGACATTGAGGTAGCTGGTGAGTGGCAGACCCAATTGTCTTACGAGGGGCCAGCGGGAAAAGGGCAGACCTCTTTCTCAATAACAGCGCAATAAATCTACGATAGACCGCAGGACGACGGCGCTCTGACGAGAATACTGCCATGATCAACCGGCTGATTGAGATGAGTCTGCGTAACCGCGGGCTCGTCATCGTGCTTTACCTTTGCCTCGCTCTGTGGGGTTACTGGGCGCTAGTACACACGCCTATTGATGCGATACCCGACCTCTCAGAGAACCAAGTCATCGTCTTTACTGACTGGACTGGCCGCTCACCACAAGAGGTCGAGGATCAAGTCACCTATCCTCTCGTAACCAACCTGCAAGGCTTAGCGGGGGTGCATGTCGTGCGTGCAAGTTCGGCATTCGGCTTCTCGATGATCAATGTGATCTTCGAGGACAACATCGATCTGTATTTCGCACGAACTCGCGTCCTGGAACGCTTGAACCTCGTCACCAAGCAATTGCCAGAAGGCGTCGTGCCGACACTCGGCCCAGACGCAACGGGGGTGGGACAGGTCTTTTGGTACACGCTTGAATCTGAGCAGATGAATCCGCGCGACCTGCGTACGTTGCAGGACTGGTTCGTGCGCTACCAACTGAACTCGGTGCCCGGCGTAGCGGAAGTGGCCTCAGTGGGCGGCTACGTGCAGCAGTATCAGATAGACGTCGATCCAAACAAGCTACGCTCCTACAACATCCCTCTCTCCACGATTGTTCAGTCGGTTCAACGCGCTAACAACAATGTCGGTGGCAACGTCGTCGAGCAGGCAGGTCAATGGGCCGTAGTCCGGGGAATTGGACTGATCCAGTCAACCGATGATGTTGCAAATATTGTCATTGGCTCGGCCAATGGCACGGCGATCTATGTGCGCAACGTGGCGGAGGTGAAGCTTGGCAATGCGTTCCGCACCGGAGCCCTCGATAAGAACGGCAAGGAGGCGGTCGGCGGTGTCGTGATCGCGCGTTACGGAGTCAATACGCTCGATGTAATTCAAAGGGTGAAGCAACGGATCGAGGCTATCAAGTCTGGCTTGCCTAAAGGAGTAGAGATAGTTCCTTTTTATGATCGGACGCAACTCATCGAACGTGCTGCGCACACCCTAAAACGCGCGCTAATCGAAGAACTCATTCTCGTCACCCTCGCGCACATCCTCTTTCTCGCGCACTTCCGCTCCATTCTCATCGTGACGCTGCCGTTGCCGCTTGCTGTGCTCACCTCGTTCCTCTTCATGTATTACATGGGAATTAGCTCAAATCTGATGTCGCTTGCAGGAATTGCGATCGCTATTGGTGTGCTGGTAGATGCCGGCATTGTCGTCACTGAAAACGCCTTTCGCTTTTTAGAAAAGCGCAAGGTCGATCCCAAAGACCGGAAGAAGGTCTGGGAAACGATCAGGGACTCAACCAAGTTGGTCGGCCGACCGGTTTTCTTCTCAATGGCGATCATCATCCTGGCCTTCGTTCCAGTTTTCTCGCTCACCGGTCAGGAAGGGAAACTGTTTCACCCGCTCGCGTTCACGAAGACGTTCGCCATGTTTGGCGCAACAATCATGGCTCTTACTCTGGTACCGGTGCTCTGCACCTACCTCTTGGGAGGAAAGTTTCACTCCGAGCAGTCGAATCCTGTGATGCGTTTTCTGCAAGCAATCTATCAGCCTGCGCTTTTGTTGGCGTTGCGTCATCGCCTGATTACTGTCTCAATCGCATTAGTGCTATTCACAGGCGCGATTATTCTGGCAACGGGAATTGGCAAGGAGTTCATGCCTCCGCTTAACGAGGGCGACGTCATGTACATGCCGATAACCGATCCAGCTATTTCAGTTGACGAAGCCCTGCGAATTCTAAGCAAGCAAGACGAGATCCTCAAAAGTTTTCCGGAAGTCGAAATGAGCGTAGGCAAAGCGGGACGCGCTGACACTTCGACCGATCCTGCTCCCGTAAACATGAACGAAACAATCGTTCATTTGAAACCCACCGAACAATGGCGATCAGGCATGACACGCGAGAAGCTCATCTCTGAGATGAATGAAGAGCTGACTATGCCAGGCGTTACTAACATCTGGACACAGCCGATTCAAAACCGTATCGACATGCTTTCCACCGGGATTCGCTCGCAGGTCGGCTTGAAAATTTTCGGCAACGACCTGAAAGAACTCGAAGAACTATCGCGTCGGGTAGCTGATGTGGTGAAGACAGTGCCAGGTGCAGTCGACGTCTATCCCGAACAGATCAGCGGCGCGCCCTACATCAACATTCAAATCAACAGGCCGGCTGCGGCTCGTTACGGAATCGACGTCGGCACCGTTGGGGACGCTATCGAGAAAGGCATCGGCGAATCGAACCTCACAGTCACTATCGAAGGCCGCCGGCGTTTTCCCGTTCGCGTTCGTTACGCGCAGCAGTATCGCAGCAGTGCCGCCGCCCTGCGCGAGATTCCAATTGCATCGCCATCCGGCGCGTCCATTCCGTTGGGGCAGTTGGCGGAGATTCGTTCAGTCGAAGGTCCCACGATGATCTCCAGTGAGAACGGTCTGTTGCGCGGAACGGTACTACTCAACGTGCGCGGTCGTGATGTGGGTAGCTTTGTTGACGAGGCCAAGCCGAAGCTCGCCAGCCAGGTGCAAATGCCTGCCGGCTATTACATGGACTGGAGTGGTCAATATGAAAACCAGCAGCGCGCCCGACAAAGACTGATGATTGTGATTCCTATCGTACTGCTAATCATCTTTGGTTTGCTCTACATGACGTACAACTCAGTTTTGGAAGCAGCGCATGTATTGCTGGCCGTCCCATTCGCATTAACGGGAGGTGTCTATTTGCTTTGGGCGCTTGGTTACAATTTTTCAGTGGCTGTTTGGGTGGGATTCATCGCGCTGTTCGGCACTGCGGTGCAAACGGGCGTTGTGATGGTCATCTATCTCGAGGAGGCGGTTGAAAGGAAACGGCAGGAAGTCGGAGTCCTAACGCGCAAGGATTTGATGGACGCGGTTACCGAGGGTGCATTACTTCGTTTGCGCCCGAAGGTCATGACCGTCTCGACCGTTGTTGCCGGTCTGCTTCCGATTATGTGGAGCACAAGCGCGGGCTCGGAAGTGATGAAGCCACTGGCTACACCGGTACTGGGAGGGATGGTTTCAAGTCTCTTGCATGTGCTGATTGTGACGCCAGTGATCTTCTTCTGGCTGCAGGAACGTCAGCTAAAGAAAAAAGGAATTGCGAGCGCAAGCGCGGAGATGGCCGAGGAATTCAAATACGAATCAAAAGGAAAGACTTCCGGCCCGGATTATGTAGCACTGTTAGGCAATGAGAAGGAAGGTAGTAGCCATGAATAGTTCCCGAATGTTGAGAGTCGGCACGATCACCACCCTAACGTTGGCTCAAATTGCCGTTAACGCAGCTCCGCCATTGGCCCAATCGATTCAGGTCCAAGCTGAGCACAACTTTATCGCCCGAAGAGCGAATCCGGATTTAACTCCAGACTCGGCGGTTGCCAAATACGCGGACCCACAGGTGGGCTCGACAGTCGACCAGCTGGTTTCGGATGCGCTTGAACACAACGGTGAATTGCGAGCGCTGCGCAAAGAGGTTGAAGCGGCTCAGGCTCTGGTGAAGCAGGCGCGCTTGCGAGCAAATCCAATGGTGGATGTCCGCCGCAAAGAACAGATCGGCGGCACCGACAATGACACCATGGTGGCGGGGAGTTTGCCGTTGGAACTTGGAGGCCGGCGCTCATCCCGCATTGCGGTAGCAGAGCTGGAAGTAGAAGTGCGTGAGCGAGAACTTGCGAATAGCGAGCGTTTACTTTCCGCCGCGGTGCGCGTCAAGTTTGGCGAGGCTTTGGCGGCCGTTCTGAAACTCGGCTTCGACGATGATTTAGTGGCGACGAGTCAGCGGGGATATAGCCTGGTGGCAGCCCGAGTTACCTCCGGGGGCACGGCCCCGCTCGAACAGAATATGGTTCTGGTTGAACTCAATCGTTTGAAATCAATGCGAGAAGTCGCGGCAGGGAATGTAGAAATCTTGTTGTTTGAACTGAGAAACTTAATTGGCATGCTGCCGGAACAACCAATGCGCCTGCGCGGCGACTTTGACAGTCTGGTCGATCAACTGCCGACGATCTCTGAGGCGACGGGGCAGGCCATACAGAATCGACCTGACCTACAGGCCCTTCGCGTCGCTGAGAATCTCTCCGCCGCTCGTATTGAGCAAGCGCGAGCCGGCGGTCGAATTGATGCCGCTTTGACGGCGCAGTATGAACGGATGGACTTCAGCTTCCCCCAGCGTGGTCTCAGTCAGACCGGACAGTTCGTGCCTATCCGCGGAGTCTTCAACTCCGTCACAGTTGGCGTAACGCTCGATCTGCCCGTTAGGAACAAGAATCAGGGAGCAATCGAAGCAGCAGTCGCAGAAGCAGAAGGAGTAAAGCGCCGGCGAGAGTTTCTCGAACTCACTGTGCGGCGTGAAGTGGCTTCAGCTTATGCCCAGTACAACAGCACCGCACGAGCGGCAGAGATATTCCGCGTCGGGGTTAAGGATCAAGCCAACGCCAATCTCGATGTGGTTAGGCAGACGTACGAGCTGGGCTCAAAGTCGCTGATTGATTACCTCGGTGAGCAACGACGTTTTATTGACTTGCAGAACGAATACATCGACGCCTTGTTGGATACTTTCAAGGCCCGTGTGGAGGTTGAACGCGCTATCGGTTCACCGATCGCAAGCAGACAGCAGGTGACACGGAGATGAACGAAACACAAGAGAAAGAAACTGAGATCATTGCCAGCGGACCCAACTTGAACCGCACCAGGAACGTGGCTCTAGTCGCGGTCGTTGCCGTTGTAGCTATCGCAGTAATTGCCTGGGTTTTATGGCTATTCGTTCCACGCGGCGACGGCGGACGGCCTGTGCCCGCGCCCCGCAGTGTTGGCCCAGATCAAACTACTAACCAAGCCAGTAACACGCCCGGCGAATCAACGCTCACCATTGGTCCCGAACAAGCTCAACGAGCGGGAATCAAGATCGAAACTGTGGGCGAGCGAATGTCTACTGAAACAGCGGGACAACAGACAACCGGAGTCGTCCAGCCTAACTCTTATCGCGAGACTCCAGTGATGTCTCTTGTCGCCGGGATTGTCCGCAGTGTTGGTCCAGAACTCGGACAAAGGGTGCGGAAAGGTCAAACTATAGCGGTAGTGTCCAGCAACGATCTTGCCGAATCTCAAACGAAATATCTCACAGCGTTCGCTGAGTTAGAGGAGCACCACAAGCATCACGCGCGTACTGAGAAGTTGGTGGCGATCGGTGCGGCCAGCCGGGAAGAGTTAGAGATGGCGACTAGCAAGCTGAAGGCAGCGGAGTCGGAAGTTGCCAATCTAAGACAGCGCCTTTTACTTTTGGGCCTGAGTTCTCAACGCGTGAGCGCTCTGCGTTCTGCCGCACAGGTCAGCTCAGAAGTAACCTTGCCCGCACCTGCTTCAGGTACTGTGACGAGTCGCACCGTCAATTCGGGGGAAGTCATCGAAGCAAATAAAGAACTACTGCGAATAACTGACCTGTCCAGCGTGTGGGTCATTGGGCAAGTTTATGAAAAGGATCTCGGCAAGGTTCATATAGGCAGCGGCGCCAGCATCACTACGGACGCCTATCCGGGTCGGGTCTTTCGTGGCCAGATATCTTACGTCGATCCTACGGTTGATCCCCAAACACGAACCGCACAGGCACGTATTGAATTGGCCAATCCAGGGCAGCAATTAAAGATCGGCATGTATGTGAACGTGGCTTTCGGCTCGCTTGGAAATGCGGGATCAACTGTCCCCGTAGTGCCTGTCGCAGCGGTGCAGAACATTGGCAGTCAACAATTCGTCTTCGTGGCCACGAGTGACCCAAATGTGTTTGCAATGCATTCCGTGCGCCTTGGCCCCGAGACTAATGGCTATTATCCAGTCCTGGAAGGGTTGAGCGTCCCTGATCGAGTTGTTACGGAAGGAAGCTTTATGCTGCGCGCTGAGTGGTTGAAGTCTCATTCCAGTGGTCAATGATCCAGGACCTGAAGGATGATGCACCTAAGCAACTCTAGCCTTCCTCACGATTTCAACGAGATTTCCTCTACGACCTGTGGTAGTAGTGGCCAGGAGTCCCGTACTCTCCACCATTATGCTCAAACGAATATTGCTCTTTCTGTGCTGCGTGGTTTCATCTGCCAGCGCACAGACCAGTTCAGCACCTGTGCCGCAGAGCACTCCTCCGGCGCAGAATTTACCAGTGATTCACGAACGCGTGGAGGTAACAACCACACGCTTGCCTGAAGACCCGCAGGATGTCCCCTCCGCGGTCGAAGTCTTCAACGGCGACGAGCTGCGAAATCGCGGCTACCACGACTTGCGCAGCGCGCTTACCCTTGCCATTGGCGTGGAGGTTGCACCCGGTGGAGACGCCGGCCCAGCGAGCTCGGTGCCGGATTTTTGGGGATTGAAAGAGCTTGACGCATTCCTCCTTGTGGTGGACGGCGTGCCGTGGGGCGGTGCCTTCAATCCCGCCATGACGACGCTCGACTTGAATGACATCGAACGCATTGAAGTGGTGCGCGGCCCGGCTCCGGTCACTTATGGCGCCACTTCATTTGTCGGCGTGATCCATATTGTGCACAAGGATACCGCTGCAAAGGAGAAATCTTTGACCGTCCGCGGAGGAAGTTACGGCAGTTTCGGATTCCAATTTTCGACTCCGGTTCCCCTCTCGGACAAATGGTCGTCGCGGCTGTCGCTGGACGCGCAGCGCGAAGGCTTCAGCGATGACCGCACAAACTATCGCCGCGGACATGGGTTGTGGCGAGTAGAGCGGAAGGGCAACGGCGCGAATCGCGGGTGGTTCAATTTCGACATGAACTGGCTGAACCAGGATCCCGCCAGCCCGCGCGTCCGCGATGGAAAGACCCTGACTCCGCTGGTGCCTGTGAACGCAAATAACAATCCCAAAGGCTCGTTCCTGAACGACCACCGCTTTACCGGCGCGGCTGGCTTCGATCGTGGCGTAGGGTCCGGAACCTGGTCGGGAACTGTATCTTTCTCTCATAGCCGCCGAAGCGCCCTGCGCGGATTCCTTGAAGACATCACCGCGCAGACCGACAACGCGCGCGGGTTCCGCCAAGACATTCATCTCACCGACGTCTATGCCGGTACTCATGCATCGTGGAAAGTTGCGCGCTCGTGGACGCTGTTGGTCGGCGCGGACTATCTGCACGGCACCGGTAATTCCTGGGGGGCGGATTTCGAATACGCCGTGCCGCTCAACGGTGTACCTCCGGTTACAGTCGCGGTTCCCGATGAACTCGATGTTACCACCCGCGACGCTCGGAATTTTTTCGGCGCTTATACCTCAATCGAGTGGCGACCCTTGGATCGCCTGCGCATTGACGCCGGCATTCGCCTGAACGTCACTCATGAGACGCAGAAGCACGACGACCCGGGGGCAGGTACCAGCGATTCTGACCGCCGCACGAAGGTGAGGCCCGGAGGCAGCGTCGGATTCATCGTAACCGCCTGGAAGAGGAATCAGGATTCCGTCAATCTCTACGCGAACTACCGCGACACGTTTAAGCCTGCGGCCATTGATTTCGGCATCGAGACGTTCGACAATCGGCTCATCCTGGAGCCGGAAACCGCCCGCAGCGTCGAAGGCGGGATCAAGGCCCGCTTCTTTGACGGCCGCATGGACTTGGAAGCCTCCGGATTTTTGATGGATTTCAAGAATCTGGTCACACCGATCAGCGTCGGCGGATTGCCCGCTCTCACCAATGCCGGAACGCAGCGCTTTAAGGGGTTTGAATCCGGCGTTTCGCTGTTCATGACCAAAGATGTCATGGCTAGGGCAACCTACAGCTACCACGACGCGCGGTTTACTAATTACGTGCAGGATTTCGACGGAGTGCCCACGCAGCTTGCGGGGAAACGGCTGGAAATGTCCGCGCACAATCTCGCGGCTTTTGGCATCGTCTACGCGCCGG
>JBDTYQ010000005.1:0-81454 GCA_040005515.1 bacterium | reverse complement strand
GGAAGGCATTGTCCAATGTCCAAAGTTGAAAGTCCAATGTGCGGATTAGCAAGAGTCAAGAACGTCCGGCGTGTTCACTGCCAACTCGGCACTACGCCTGCCTACTGCCCACTGCCCACCGCTTACGCTCGCGCAAAATCGAGGAAGCCTCGTTGGGGATCGGTCGACAGTAAACGCACACGAACCTTCTCTCCCACTTGCATGCCATGTTCTCCACGAACAACGCGTCCGTCAGCGGGTGGCTTGAGGATGCGCGCAAATGTTCCCTTTTCAGTTACTCCTGTAACCATCGCCTCAAACTGCTGCCCGACTTTGTCTTGCAGTAACACGGCCGCGGCAACTTTGCGCATCGTTCGTTCAACCTTGCGCGCACCAGACTCTCTTAACGTGCACTGCTGCGCAATCGCCGTTAGTTCTGCTTCTGTGTACGGAGCAGGCTGACCGGAGATCGCAGCCTTCACGAGTCGCTGCGTCACCAAGTCGGCAAAGCGCCTGTTTGGGGCCGTTGAGTGCGTGTAGTCCTGCACGGCAAGTCCAAAGTGTCCCTCGCCTTCCTCACCGGGTCGCTGCACCGCGTATTCCCCAGGGCCCAGCGATTTCACAACAGCAAGTGAAAGATCGGGGAAGTGACTCGGGTCTGATTTCTTCTGCCGCGCTAAGAAATCCGCAAGGGCACGCGAGTCCGGCGTTGCCGGAAGTTTCTCACCAAGCTCTGCTGCGATCTCAACGATGCGCGACCAGTATTTCGGAGTACGCACAATGCGCCGCAGAGAAAGTCCACCTTTCTTTTCGAGGAACTGGGCCATCGCAACGTTCGCATTGATCATGAAGTTGGCGATGAGATCGCGCGCGCTGTTCTGCTCGGTCACGGCAAGCTCGGTGACGTTGCCGTTCTTATCAACAACCGGCGTTGTCTGAATTGTTCCCAGTTCGATCGCACCTTGCTGTCGTCGTATTTCCGCAAACTTGTTCGCGCTATCAGACTGCAAACGAATCTGCGCCTCCAGGTCCGGAATAGTTTTGAGCGCCGGCGGCAGGTCTGCATGCTCATCGAGCCAGGCGCCAACACTCTCGTAGGAAAGCTTAGCCTTACTTCTCAAACGAGCCCTGTAGATATTGGTGCTCTTTAGCGAACCGTCCTTCGCCAGTACCATTTCGGTGATAACTGCGAGGCGATCCTGGTTCTGATTGAGTGACGTTAGATCGGTAGACAGTTCCTCGGGTAACATCGGAAAGGTCTTGACTCCCGCGTAGACCGAGGTGCAGTTTTCAGCAGCGTACAGATCAATGGCTGAGCCCTTTGGCACCAGGGCATCGACATCGGCAATCCCAACCAGCAATCGCGTTTCGCCGTTCGGAATGATCTCGGCATACTCGACCTGATCCAGATCACGAGACCTGGCGTCGTCTATCGAAGACCACAACAAAGAACGCAGATCACGAATCGCAGGGTCACCACCCGAAGCGGGCTTTCCGACGAGCGAGTGCGCTTGCTGCTCGACATTAGCGGAAAAATCCGGCACGAAGCCCGCGTCCAGCATCGCTCGGTGAGCGATCGCAAACAGATCAGGAGAATGGGAGCGCGAAGTGTTTCTATTCATGAAATCCAGGAGATATGACTTAGCAGTTAGTTAGCAGGGGCGGGATACAAACGCAGACTGAACGCAGTCCGCTGACTGTTGCTGCTGTCGCTCTGATTTAGACGATGATGTGGCGAACACAAGCGTCCGGGTCACTTCACCATTGTCCCGGTGCGACTCCAACGCGTGTTCTTGAAGAAGTCACCCAGGAAATTGCCGCTCGTCGTTGCGCTTTCGTCGTAGGACCAATAGACAAACATCGCGCGGCCGATCACATAGTCGCGAGGAACGAAGCCCCAGTAGCGGCTGTCCTGACTGTTGTTCCGATTGTCACCCATCACAAAGTACTTACCCGGCGGCACTACCATCTGCTTGCCGTCACCTTCATGCTCGAAGATCGGATAGTCTTCATCTGTAAAATCCGGGTCGTAGTAAACGTCATAACTATCGCCAGGTTTGCGAGGGGACTCTTTCTTGATCTCGAGCGGATCCTTCTTGTTGTGATCTTTCGCCTCAATTTGGCGCTCGGGCAGCGGCTTGCCATTTATAAGGACGGTTCTGCCATCGAGTCGCACCGTATCGCCCGGCAAGCCAATCACGCGTTTGACGTAGTTTGTAACAATCGGTTTGTTGTCCGGCCGCTCGTAGTCACTGTTGGGAGCATATGCATTGCCGGGATACTTGAAGACGATGATGTCGCCGCGACGGATCTCACGCTGGGGGAGAAACGGCAGAGGCGGGCCCGCTGCAAAGATGAACTTATTGACAAGAAGATGATCGCCGATGGTGATCGTATTCTCCATCGATCCAGTCGGAACCTTCACGGCCTGCACGATGAATGTCATGCCGAAGAGCGCCATGATCACCGTCACTACGGCCGATTCAAAATATTCGCGCCAGACAGACTTCGGTGGTCCAATTGGTTTGATCTCAACCGGCGGCGTTTGCTGGTGCCCATTCCGACCAAGGAGGCGCCCAAAAAAGGGTTTGGACTCGGGCTTCGTCTCGCTGGTCTCAGAAATTTTTTCAGTGGAAAGGTTGCGACTCATCTCAAATCATCCTAAAGAGCTTACGAGCGAGGGTCAAGTTACTAGAACTTCGTCCCTTCAATTGTTGTTCATTGCTTCCAACGCCTGCTTTGCAGCGGCAACTTCAGCCGCTTTTATCGAACGGCCCTCACCCGCCTCGCTGCCTTCATCCCAGGAGACTTCGACGTGGAAAGTTCTCCGGTGCGGCGGCCCCAGTGTTTCGACGACGGTGTATTTGGGAGCAGTACGCCGTTCCGCCTGCAGCTTTTCCTGAAGCATTGTCTTGTAATCTGCAGCGGCTGCTGAAGTGGGATTGGCCCGTCTCAGCTCTTCTCCCAAAGCATGCTGGATGAATTGCGTGGCAGCTGGCAGGCCACCGTCGAGGAAAATGGCGCCGGTTAACGCCTCAAGTACGTCTGCAAGCAGCGCATCTTTGCTGCGTCCCCCGCTCTTTTCTTCTCCCCTCCCGAAACGAACGAAAGCGCCGAGGTCCAACCGCAGGGAAGCTTTCGCCAACGTCGGGGCACTCACAAGGCGATGCTTCATCCGAGACAGCTCACCCTCCGTAACCTCCGGATAAGCACGGCACAAGTAGTCTGCTACGACCAACCCCAGCACGGAATCACCGAGAAACTCGAGTGCTTCATTGTGCAGTTGGCGCGCCTGCTCCTCATTGCCTGGTGCCACTTGCTCATGGGCCCAGGAGCGATGCGTGATCGCCCGTTCCAGCAGGGAGCGGTGCTCAAAGTCGTGCTTAAGAATTGTTTCCAGGAGTTTCAGATCGGGAGTTTTGTTGGCCTGCTTTTTCAAAGCAATTGATTGTAGCAAAACGCCGGGAGCATCGTCGAAGTCGACGATACACCCGGCATCTTTTGAAGGTTGGAACGAGCGTCAGCCGCGTAGATGATTTCGCTTCGGCTTTGGCTTAGTCGGTGCAGTTGGCTTAGCGCCTGTAGGGGGTTTGGTCGCTGTAGCGGCAGGCTGCATCGTCGTCGATGTCGTAGTCGTGGTCGTGGTCGTGAGTGGCTTCGTCGTCGCCGGAACAGTTCCGCTGGCAGTGCCAGTCGCAGAGCTTGCAGTCGGCGTGGCCGCGGCCGTCGGCAAAGTTGTCAGGGGAGTCGGTGCCGATGGCAGAGGTTTCGACAAGATCCCGGCGAGCAACTCATTGAGACCTGTCTCCGACTTGAACCGATCCTTGTACCAGCCGCTAAGGGTCTCCATCCAGAGTTTCTTGTTCGCAGCCTGAGTTGGATCATTGCCCGCGAGAGCGACAGCACGAGCCAGCGCGTCAATGCGTCGATCCATTACCTGGTTGATGTTCTCGACCGCTAGTTTGCTCTCCGGCGTTTCGTCCTTGCCTTTGTAGAGCGCCTCGTAGTCGGTTACTAGCTTGGTCAAGGGTCCGTCGTTATACGCTCCGGCAATAATCGCATACGTGCTCGGAAACTGTTTGATACTGCCGTCGAATTGCGCCGCCTTGATCAAAATAGGTAGACCCTGATTAATATCCTTCTGCAGGGTCAGCGAACCCATCGTATTATAGAGATAACCGAGCGCATCCTCTTTGGTCTTATAAGGACTCCAGGTGGGAAGGGTCTTGCCGGATTCAATCAACTGAACCGCCTTCTGAGCGTAACTTAGCGTGTCAGCAGCATAGACTGGGGATTTTGAGGCATAGCCTGCGTAGGCAAGGTCGATCAGGGTCTTCAAGTTTTCCGGCTCGTCAGTCAGAATTGATTTGCCGAGTTCAATCGCCTTGGGATAGTCCTTCTTCACATAGACCAGATCATTTACTTGCGCAGGGCGGGAAGCACTCTCCCATTTAGCAACAAACCCTTTCAGGTAGGTCGCGATCTGTTCTTCACCGGCGACTTCTGGACAGCCAAGCCATTTCTTGGCGAGGTCATAAGCCTTTGCTTGATCGGTCTTCAAGAGCGATCGAATTTCATTGTAAGTAGCGGTCTTGGCTTCAGGAGTACATTGGTCCTGGTTCACGCCCGCGTATGCCGGTAGAGCAAGTAACGCAAACACGGCGCTGACTGCTATCGACTGAATAATCTTTTTCATTAGTTGTTCCCAACCTCCACCATCGTTTCTACCATTCCAAACTTAGGGGCCACGAGCGACTTTTCCAACGTCGCGATCAGGCGACAGTAAGATGCACTCTCAGAAAGACAAGTTGCCGATCCCACAAGCGCGTCTCGGAGGAGAGAACCACGTAGGCGTGGCTAAGAGTCGGGCCTATTAAAGAGCGCTCGCAATATTCCTGCAAGTCTCGATGACCTGTCAAGGCGAAGGACGTTTCCGACAAACATTCGTGCCACGACAAAACAATTGCGCCGGCCCTCCTTATTAAGGGAGGCGCCGGCGCACGTAGTCTTTGATTAGGATTGCAACCAGGTTGCATTCCCGATGTTAGTTTGGATGTACCTGACGCGGTCTCACATCGCTTGCGGAGCCAGTTTTCGTAGGAGCGCCCGCAGAGCTTTTAGAGTCAACAACCGGTTTGACGGTGTCGGTCCGGGAAGCCGCCGGCTTTGGATATTCCACCGGCTTCAGCACACGCTTGACCGTTCCGCGCAGCGCGGGCGTCTCCACATGACTAGTTTTAGGAGCGCCTGCTTCAGGACTCGTAGTCTTGGTGGTGTCGGTGGCTACAGTTGCATCGGCATTCGCCTGGTCTTCAATCGCCTGGGCCTCTGCAGCCTCTGCTTCCTTGGCGTCCTTCTCTTCCTCGTTCAACTCCGCCGCTTTCGAATCATTACCGGTGGGAGCAGGAGCCGACGCGAACTGAACATTTATTGGAGTGCCGAAGCGACCATTGAGCTCGCGGTAGATCTTGCCGGCAACTGCTGCCGGGAAGTGGCTACGCGCGTCCGGGCCACGCGTAATCACCACTACAGCCAATCGAGGATTAGCCAGCGGAGCGTAGGACGTAAACAATCCCAACCATCCGCCCTGGCCAATGCATGTGCCGGTTTTCCCGGCTACGGTCTGCAGTGGGTCATAGGCCTTCTTGCCCGAACCGTAGTTAACCGCGCCGACCATCCCGGGAACCATGCGTCTCCAGGTGTCCTGGTCGACATCGATCTGGCGGCGAACCTTGCCCTGGAATTTTTTCTGCTCTGGCAGCGTGCGTGGGGTGGTTGGGACGAGCAGTTGGCCGCCGTTACCCATCGCCGAAACGAGGGTGGCGAGTTGCACCGCAGTCACTTCGAAATCATCCCCGTGCGATGACATCCGATTCAGAGCGAAGCCGCTCTTTTCAAATGGGAGGCGTCCGGAATATTCGTTCGGCGCGTTGATCCCTGTCTTTTCTCCCAAGCCCAGCTCTCTTGCGTAAGACATCATCTTACCGAAGCCTACACGACCACCAACTTGTTGGAAGTAAGTGTTATTCGAATAAGCAAGAGCGTCAGTCAGGTCGATGTTATATCGGTCTGAGACGGCAGCAGTATTCGAAGGGTCGATTACTTTCTCACCTAAACCGGCAACGCCTGTGACGAGCTTGATGGTTGAGCAAGGCTTGAATCCACGGCGTAAGGCCCACTCTTGATTGACGATCGAATAAACCTGACCCGTTTTTGGATCCATCACAACGACTGTTCCGATGTGATTTCCCAGAGCGCTAACTGCGGCGCGCCGCACCTGCATGTCTTCGCCAGTAGTGTCGTCACGAGTAATCAAGGCTTGCACTTCATCGCGCATGGCTTTTTCGATAGCACGTTGGCGTGCAATTGCCGCACGGCGTGCTGCTTCAGCGCGACGCCTGGCAGCGAGCGTGTCGCGACGGTGCCGAGCTTCGATCCTTCTCAACTCGGCTGTGCGCTCCCGCTTATTAAGTGGGCGGCGAAGGCGACGCTCAAGCGACTTCAACGAAGAGGCCTGTTCACGTGCAATTGCCTGCCGGGACTCGCGCGCAGACACGCGGGAGCCTCGAGCACGACGACTATTCCGCGCCGAGAGTCGTTCACGGCGGGAAGACCGACGATCTCTGGCGGTCAATCGTCTTCCCTTCTCCACGCGGGCGACTTTACTGCGAGATGATTTCTTGGCGGACGCTGGTGAGGACTTTCGTTTTCCGAAAACTGAGCCGGAAAGAGCGAGCGGAATGAGTATAAGTAATATTAGGGCGAAACGCGGGGAACGCGGGAATGGTTTATTTGGGTTCATGCGGTTACCTTTTCCTAGGAATTGGATGCTCACCTTCTGGCAAGCGAGCTTGAGACTTCTGGCGCATTCTCAACGGCGTTCAAACTTCCTGAAGCGCCCCTCCTCGAAAGAAACTCCTTCGCTGTTCGAGAGAACTCAAAAACGCTCTCTCCAATTATCAAATCCGTCGCTTGTTCAAAGCTCCTGCTTTGGCGACCGTAGAGCCTGCACATTGAGGTGGGAGAATTCCCTAAAAGGCGGTCCCTGGGGAAGTAACTCGAGACCGATGTAAGAATACCACCTGCCGCTGCGCCCGGCAACACAAAAGTAACCTTTTGTACATAAACACTTAACACGGGTTGGAATGCCGATTGTTGTGGTCTAAGCTTGCATCCAACCATGAAAATCAGGAGCAAGGGCACCAAGGGGTTAGGTTAATCCTCTAAACCAGAATGAAGATCTCGGGGCTCAAAAACAGTTTTCGCGCTCGCTTACTGCTGCTTCTCGTAGTGCTGCTGGGGCTAACCCTTTATGTCCAGTACAAGGTGAACGTGCGCTCCGTTCGTAGCAATGCTCAGGTCATCGTGGAACAAGAACGCGCGATCATGGCTGGTGTGGCGCTGGGAGTTAACAGCATCAACAGTGGCAAGTATCTCGACGAGATCAGGAGCAACTTGCGCGACCCGCTTCTCGACGAGAATACCGGCAGGGTGAAGAACGTCTTGGTTGTCGACAATGAAGGTCTCGTGCAAGACAGCCTCATTGGGGATTACTCTCCGCACGAAAACGAAGATAAGTCTGTCAGGTATGTGAAGCTCACAGATGTCCCGCTACCACCAATCAGCGCCGCGGTTGAACTAAACGATCAGAACGAGAACCGTCCTGACTGGTTGAAAGTGTCAGCCACGGCGAAGTCTGATGAACCGGCGGCTTTTTACTTTCCTCTAGAGACTACCAAGGGCCGCTGGTACATCATCGTCGTACTTGAGTCCGCAAACAGCCTGACGAGCATTCTTGAAAAGCAGGCGTCACGCTCCGCGCTCTACACGCTGGGTCTGCTTCTGATAACGACCCTGGTAACCAGTATCTTTCTCTGGCGTTTTACGAGGCCCATCAAGTTTCTCTCAATAGCATCTCGTCGCGTGGCGGGCGGCGATTTCAGTTTTAGGGTACCGGTTGAGCGAAGCGATGAAATGGGCGCTCTTGCAACTGCGTTCAATGAGATGACGGCAAAGCTGGCACACGCCCGCGAATTGGAAGAGCAACTCCATCAAGCGGAGAAGGGTGCTGTGGTCGGCCGACTTGCGGCGGCGATCGCTCATGAGATTCGCAATCCTCTGAACTACATCAATCTCACACTTGATCATCTGCGCTCTTCCCTCGCCCCGGAAGATCCGGCAAAGCGCGAAACATTTCAGCGCCTGGCGGATCAACTTAAAGCTGAGGTGCTGAGGATCAACAGACACATTACGGATTTTCTGAAGTACTCACGGCCTTCGACTCTCGAACTGCAGCCCGTGGACCTCCGCGCCCAAGCCGAAGACGCCTTGCGAATGATCGAGGTTCAAGCTGCTGAAAATGGAATTAAGACAAGCGTCGAAGCCGGTCCTGACCTCCCCCTGGTGATGGCGGATAAGGAAGCTTTGCGCTCAGTTTTCACGAATCTTGTAATTAACGGCCTACAGGCAATTGACGGCAGCGGTGGTAACATTGCCATCAGACTTTCAAGTGAAGCAGGACAACGGGCGCGAATAGAGATTTCGGATACCGGGCGTGGAATCGCGCCTGAAGACATATCGAAAGTATTCGAACCTTACTATTCGACTAAGGACACGGGGACCGGATTGGGTCTGGCGATCGTTCGTAAGGCTATTGAAGATCATGAAGGCACCGTGACAATGCATTCAAAACAAGGCAGCGGAACGACGTTTACGATTACCTTGCCGCTGAACCCGGAAATGAATAAGGGAGATGTGGAGACGGGAAAACTGGAGATAGCGGATTAAGAGTTCCGCTTCTCTTCACCTCGTCCTTTCGGAGTGACTATGACTCGTAAAAGCATATTGGTAGTAGACGACGAAAAATCTCAGCGAGAGATACTCGAGATGATCCTCAGTGGCGAAGGCTATGACGTCACGACTGCGTCTTCTGGTGAGGCGGCAATCAAGTTTTCGAAAGATAGACGCTTCGATCTGGCTCTTACCGATCTAAAGATGACGGGCATGGACGGCCTTGAGCTGCTGCAGCACCTGCTCGTTCTGGATTCCTCGATCATCGTCATCCTTCTAACGGCACATGGTTCGATCGAGTCGGCTAAAGAAGCGCTGCGGCGCGGCGCGTTTGACTACATGGAAAAGCCTTACGACAAGGAGGCCCTGTTGGGCACGATCAATCGCGCCCTCGACAAATTAGATGCGATTGATGGGGAAATCATTTCCGCCTCGCCGAAGATGGAAGCAGTGAAGCGCATGATTCTGAAAGTGGCGCGCTCGAACTCGACAGTGCTGATCCGGGGTGAGTCTGGAACCGGAAAGGAGTTGATTGCGCGCGCAATTCACAATCAGTCTCCGCGCGCTCAGGAGATGTTTCAGGCCGTCAACTGCGCCGCGATCAACGAGAACCTGCTCGAGTCGGAACTCTTCGGTCACGAGAAAGGATCGTTTACCGGCGCACATGCCGATAAGAAAGGTTTGTTCGAGATTGCCGACCGCGGCTCACTGTTTCTTGACGAGATTGCGGAACTCGATGTCGCCATGCAGGCCAAGCTCCTCCGCGCTTTGCAAGAGCGGAAGATTCGCCGGGTCGGCGGCACCCATGAGATAGCAGTCGACGTACGTGTGATTGCAGCGACGAACCGGGACTTGCGAGCGATGGTTGCAGATGGCCGGTTCCGAGACGACCTCTACTATCGAATCAACGTGCTTTCTGTAGACGTCCCACCTTTGCGAGAACGCCGCGAGGACATACCCGTTCTGATCGACTTCTTCCTCAAAAAGCATACTCGCAACACCTCTCGACTCGTGCGTGGTCTAACTCCCGACACACGAAAGTTAATGGTCGACTACAGCTGGCCGGGTAACGTTCGCCAGCTTGAGTCCGCAATTGAGCGGGCCATTCTGCTGTGCGAAGGCGACCAGATCACAATTGAAGATCTGCCGCTGGAGGTGAGACAAGACGCACGGCCGGCTGCCGAGGGCGCTTTCAAACTGCCCCCTGAAGGAATCAACTTTGAAGAGGTCGAACGTGATCTCCTGATGCAGGCGATGGAACAAACAGACTACAACATCACCAAGTCTGCGAAATTGCTGGGATTCACTTTCCGGACTTTGCAGTATCGCCTGGAGAAGTTCGGCATAAAGAAACCCGAAGGGAAAAACGAGGCGGCAGGGTAATCCTCCCCTCCACTCGCCCACGCACTAAATCAACCTGAAGTCTGGAGCGAAGGAGCAAGATGATTCGGTCGATTGCCGTCGTAATAGTTTGTCTGTTGATGGTAGCCTCTGGCTGTTCCAAAGGAACGCAAAACCCCGCGGCAACTGCATCTCCCGAAACGCCTAAGATCTCGTCTGAGACGGTGGTGAAGGTAGCGGTACAACCTGTCGAGATTCCGGCTGGTGGATCCAATGAAGCGACTGTGCGTCTGACGATACAGCCGGGTTATCACATCAACGCTAATCCAGCTACTTATCCTTACCTGAAAGCGACCGAGCTTGATGTGACAGATACAGACGAGATCTCGATGGATTACACGTACTATCCCAATCCGCAGGTGAAGAAATTTGCCTTTGCTGACCAACCGCTGAGAGTTTACGAGGGCGAAATCCAGCTGAAGGTTCTGCTGAACGCCGACAAGAAGGCCGCGAAAGGCAATCGCCCCGTTAACTGCAAGTTAAGCGTCCAGGCATGTGACGATAAGCTTTGTTATCCTCCCGCCACGATAGATGTAGTAATCCCGGTAGTGATCAAGTGAAAACTTTTTGGATGATTGCCGCCGGTATTTGCATCATAGTGGCGGCGGTGTTGATGGCATGGGGCGCTCTTTCCGCTGCGTTCGTCGTGGCCGTTCTCGGGATGTGTGCGTGGGCCTTGAACTACCGCACCCAGGTCAAGAAGTCTCTGGCGACGCTGAATGATCAAAGGGATAGGGAGCAAGAGGTAGATTACGAAGATGAGATCGGCGAAAAATAAGCTTGTTCTGTTGAGCATCGTCGCAATGCTGTTTCTGCCGCTGCCGGCAAAGGCGGCCGACGACGCAGACGTTCGGAATACCGTGCAACGCGTTTTTCAACAACTAAAGTCGCGAGACTACGGCGCGCTCTACGATTCGCTCCCTACCGCAGCACAGTCTCGAATGACGCGCGAACGTTTTTCCGGAGCGCTCCAGCGTGCGCAAGCCATGTACGTCCTGGATCGTATGGACGTGGGACAAGTGAGAGTCTCTAAGAACATCGCCATCGTGGATACTGTGCTTTATGGAAGGGTCCTCCGTCCGATTCAGACCGAGGGAAAGATCGTGGTACAGCAGTATCTTGTTCGGGAGGAGGGAAAGTGGAAGGTTGCCACCGGCGATAGTGGAACAATTAAACGCTTCCTTTCGAGCAATCCCGTCTTTCGCTCGAAGTTTCCGATTCGCCAGCCTAAGGTTTTCGTGAAGCAGGGCAACGATTGGGTAGAATTTTCTCCGCCGCGCCGCTAAGCGATCGGCGCTACTCAGACTCGCCGCTTAACTCAACATCAAATCATCGAAGGACAGTTGCGCATCGTCTACGACTTCGGTGAATTCGCCATGACGAATTCTCGAACGCGGTACGTCCAGCGCTTCGCGAACAGCATCGAGATGAAAACGGATTATCTTTGGTGTGACTCGGACGGAAGGGATTCGTCGTTTGCGCGCGAGGCGACGCACGGTGGATTCGCTAACCTGCAAGACTTGCGCAAGCTGTCGCGCAGTCAGAAATTCTTCGCGGTCTTCCATGGTTGGGGCGGACGTAATGACGTCCTCGATCACTTTTGGAGTGGAAATCGGATCGCTCGCGGCTTGCGAAAATTGCGCCATCATCCTAGCGCAACCGGGCAGTTCCGACCAACATAAAACTCGGACAACGCAGACCTCGAGAGGCGTTAATCCTGAGGCCGACTATTGCGGCGGAGCAGGAGGCAGCGAGAGCGCTATGCGATACACCGCGGCGCCATCAATCTCCACATCCTTGCTAACGGGTTCCGCCCCATTTGGCTTTACTGAGAGCCGATACTTTGCCGCTTCTGGCGTGAGGCGAAAGACGAAGGAACCGGTCTCGTTGGTAACACGACCATCGAGCTTCTTTAGACTGCCGTCGGGTTGAACTCTCGAGAGCTCAACTTTCGCGCCAGGAACACTCTTGCCAGCGGGATTGAACACGCTGCCGCGAACAAATGCGATCGCTCCTTCGTCAATTGTGAGCACGAGGCGATCGCCGAGCGACTTGGTCTTGCCTGACTTAACCTCTATGTTCTCGATTGTCCCAACGCTCAAGCCAGGCTTTCGAAACGTCAATGAATACGTTCCAGCTGGCAGCGTCTGAATCGCGAAGGTGCCGCTCTTGTCAGTTGTCAGCCGGGTGACTTCGCGCTCGCCCTGTCTAATTACAACAACAACTCCAGCGGGCGTACCAGTCTCAACTCTAACCTTGCCCTTAAGTCCCCCACTCGATTTATCCTGAGCCATGGATAACGGAGCGGATAAGCAGAGCAACAGCAACAAGAATAGTGATGACTTAAGTTTCATAAGATCTCCAAGCCTCTCGGCCGGGCCAATATACACTGCTGGAACCAAATATGGGATGCAGCGACCTTTCAACTTGATGCCAGATTTGTAACGCCTGTTGCCCGCCGCGCAGATTGCCGCGGTCGTGTCCCGTTGTAAAGCAAACCCGACGTGTCGGTGCTTGCGTCACAGAAACCAAGTTTGGGACACTACGGATTGGCGCAGGATACTGGAGTTCGTATAATCAGTATCGGCCGAATAGAACCAGGTCTTCCCACGACTTAAATATCTGGCGTCGTTCCCTTCTTGCACTGCGGATTGCAAATGCAGCAAACAATTAAAACCCCGAGAAGAGCACTCGTGCTGACCTGCCTGGTGATGCTGCTGCTCCTGATGGCAATTCCTTGCCCGGCGCAAGATCCCTCTTCCGATTCCTCTAAGGCACAGCGTCCGCGCAAAGTTTTTCCTGCGCGCGCGGAGGAACCCGAGGACGTGTTGCACATAGACACCGACGTTGTCTCAGTCGACGTCGCGGTTACGGATGCACAAGGCAGACCCGTGAGAAATCTGCGTAAGGAAGACTTCAAGCTCTTTGCCGACAGTGCCGAGCAAACAGTTCCCTTCTTTCAAGTTGAACGCCGCTCGGGCGCGGCTCGTCCATTGGCAATAGTATTCGCGTTAGACATCTCGGGCAGCGTGACTCCAGAAGAGATGGTTCGCTTGCGCGGAGCGCTGCGGGCTTTCTCTGCCAGCGTTGCGGATCAGCAGGCCGCTTACGCCGTAATGTCGTTCGGAATGAATGTTAAGACGCTGCAAGGATTCACAACTGATCCTGAGAAGCTCGATCGTTCGCTGGAGCGCATGGCGCGCGAACCGAACGGACTCTCAACTCACACCTACGATGCGGTAGACGACGCAGTTCGACTGCTGGTTCGCCACGCGCCTCGCACGCGTGATCGGCGTTTACTTAAACGCGCCGTGCTCGTCGTCACCGATGGGTTCCCTGTTGGCGATACCGTTTCTGCGGCAACAGTAATCGAGCGCGCGAATGCGGCGGACGTGAGCATTTACACCGTGACGCTTCCATCATATTCCCGCGTTGTGACGGCGGCGGCGCAAACGCCATTACCAACCCCGCTCGATGTAAGTGGTCTAACCGAACTCACAGGTGGACGCAGCGTCTATGCAGAAGAGAAAGACTATCAACCGCTCTTTCGCGCACTGGCGGAAGAGGTGACGTCAACCTATGTCTTGGCTTTTTACCCTGCCGACGAAAAACGCCGCGATGGCCTGTTTCATCCAATCCGGGTCGAAGGCCCAAACGGTCTAACAGTGAGGCAGAGCCGTCAGGGTTACCAGGCGGGTGAGAAAAAAAAGTAGCCAGAACGGACACTGCTGCATCCGCTCCGGGTTACACTCTAAACGTCGTCCTCTTCTTCGTCGTCGTCCAAATCTTCTTCTTCAACAATATCGAGCTCCAGTGGATCGAGTCCAACTACTTCCAACTCGGTCCCGCAATCCTCACATGACACACTTTCGCCCTTATCTGTGTCCACATCTACGTGAACATCAGCATCGCATTCGGGGCACGTTCCAGTCGGCACTTTTTCTTACCTCCGCCATAAAATGTTTCAAGGTAGAAGCACACCGATAAAGACGGAGAGGCTGCTACCTTAAATATGATCTGCTGTCGACAATCTAACTGCCGCTGCTGGATTTTGCAACAGTCTTTTTCCGCGCCAATTTCGGCAGCGGTATCGGGTTAGTAGCATTATGACAACACACGCCAGCGGCGTTTGCTCCCTGCTCATTTATCTTGATTTTGTTCCCCGCTTAGCGGACGATGCCAGAGCGCACGATGAAGCGCGCCGAGCTCCAATGCTCTACTGATCCGTCCTAACTTGTTGTGAATAAATGAAACCCATCAGAACCATTCAGAGCATCGCTGGGATCTTGTTCAGCTTGTGTTTAGTTCAGGGATCAGCACTAGCTCAACGTCGCCACCCGGCCGCGGCGCGGGATAATACGCCGGCGCAGCCAGCTCCCGCCGCGGTCACGTTCGACACCTTGCTCGCAGCGGACAGTTATAAGATCTATGGCGAGGTCCGGGGAGTGGGCCAACTAGTTCGCTCGTCCGCGGTTAGAGACATACTCGATCCCTTGATGAAGATTGGTGCACCGCCGAAAGAATTCAAGACGCTGGTGAAGTGGTTGGATTCACAGGCCGACACGCTCGCAACCTCACGGTTGATGTTTGCCGGGTGGCCTTCTCGACCAAAGCTCCCCACAGTGCTTTTTGCGATTGAATTCGATTCTCCAGAAGAGGCACGGAAGTTTGAACCGCGTCTCAAGCTGCTTCTCCCGAAGCTTTTCGCTGATCCGCAAGGTCGAGAGAATCCACACACCGCGAATGATCCGCACACTCAAACGGCGGAGACTCAGCCCGCGACGAACGTAACTGCAAAAGCTACCCAGCAGTATTTCCTCATGCAAACCGGTTCGCTCGCCCTGATCAGTGATGTGCCGTTCACTCTAAAAGCGTTGAGGCCCGCAGGCAGCAAGTTAATGGCGGACGATCAAAACCTGCGGCGTGTGCGTGACAGATTCACTACCGAAGCACTCTTTGTCTACTTCGATTTCAACTCGATAGCTAAAGAAGAAGAGGAGCAACGGCGAAAGTATGAAGAGGAGGCGCGCCAGCGCCGGGAAGCGGAAGCTGCCAATCCACCGAAGCCTGTGCCGGATCCCTCCGCCGAAATTGTGCCAGAAATGCAGGCGGACGATGTCGACCGTCCCGCTGTTGCAGACGATGCTCCCGAAATATTACCCGAGGTGTCGACGCAGACAGGATCGCGAGTTGTCATTGAAAACCCGGTCGACAAAAGTGCCGGTGAACTCTTTGGCTTATTGTCTCAGGGCTTCTTGAGCGGAGCCACTGTGCTCCCTGAAGCACTAGGCGTAGCGATCTCCTTCGATTCGGATTCATACTCAGTGCGCGCGCTCCTTCTTAGCGGACCTGATGGCAAGGGACCTCCCATTCCATTTCTACCTCAGCTTGTTGCTGGTCCCGCATTGGTGCCGGAGTCGCCTTCAGTGTTACCGGCTGACACCGAATTCTTCGTCGCGCTCTCTCTCGACTATCCATTGATCTACGACGGCCTCCTTAACGCGATCAACCATGCGACTGAGATGTACGCTGGACCAATGCGGCCGGCAATCAAGGAAGTGCCGTCGGATTCGCCCTTCGCCGCTTATGAAAAGTCTCTTGGCATCAAGATCAAGGACGACCTCCTTCCTCTGCTCGGAAATGAAATCGCTCTCAGCCTTCCGGTCAAGACGCTGGACGTGGGACCGCCCCTGTCTTCTGCTCCTGCTTCATCTGACGTAGCGCCGTCAGCCGGCTCTGAACCCGGTGTAGTACACAACCCTTCGGAGCCAGCGACGCCTAGCCCGGTAATTGCCATCGCCATCAGAGACAAAGAAGGCGTTCGCAAACTCATTCCGAAGCTGATTGAATCGATGGGACTCAAAGGCGCGAGTCTAAGCGCTCAAACCGAAAAGCGAGACGATACGGAACTCGTTTCGTATGCCGGAGCATTCTCATACGCGTTCATCGGCAATTTTCTAGTCGTGTCACCCGACACCAAGTCAGTCCGCCACGTCGTCGACTCTTACCTGGCGAACGAAACACTGGGCGCGAACAGTCACTTTCGTAATTCTACCCGTTGGCAACCGCGCCAGTTGCTGGGCCAGGTCTACGTGTCGCCGACTTTGATGGAAAGTTACAGTTCGTTCGCGCGCAATCTCGATTCGCCGTTTCCCAGCGTGCTGACCGAGTTGCTCTCACAGTTGAGCCCTACAGCGGAACCTGTCACTTACTCGCTCTCCAACGAAGGTATGGGGCCATTGCATGAACTGCATGTGCCCAAGAATCTTGTGTTGTTAATGATCGCGGGAATCTCAGGTGCCACCGAGCAATCCGGGCCTGCCATGAATGAAGTCGTTGCTCAAAGCTCACTGCGAACCATCGTTAGTGCAGAAGCGACTTATCAGGCGACCACTGGCAATGGGAAATACGGCACCTTTGACGAGATGATCAATCAGGGACTGCTCGCGAAAGACATCATGGAGAAGAAGGGTTATCGACTCGAGCTAAACCTCGTCGGAAGCAGCTATGAAGCTCGGGCCAACCCACTCGAGTACGGCAAGACGGGGAGGGTGTCTTTCTTTATTGATGAGAGTGGAATACTGAGAGGCGGCGATCACGGAGGCGGTCCGGCAACAGTTTCCGACAAGCCGGTGCAGTAGCTCAAAGCGTTACCAAATAGCCTACCTTAGATTGTGTATCTGCAAAGGCTCGACTTCTTCCGCCAGGTGGAAACCAAAGATTTTTGAATAGAAGTAAAGCTCGCCATCAAGCGCTCGTTTGATATTCTTGGCCTGGCGAAAGCCGTGCTGTTCACCTTCGAAGGCGATGTAGGCCACTGGAATTTTCTTCTCACGCAGTGCCTCAACCATCACCTCTGCCTGGTTAGGTGGCACAACCTTGTCGTCAAGTCCCTGGAAAAAAATCGTCGGGCAGTCCAGCCGGTCGCTGAAGTTTATTGGCGAGCGAGCGTAGTAAATGTCCCGGCGTTCCGGATACGGCCCAAAGAGCTTATCAAGATACCGCGACTCGAATTTGTGGGTCTCTTTCGCCAACCCCTCAGCATCACTCACTCCGTAGTGGCTGGCCCCAGCCTTGAAGGTGTCTCTAAAAGTAAGCGCGCACAGAGTGGTATAGCCGCCTGCGCTGCCACCGGTAATCATCAACCGATCTCCATCACCAAGTCCGAGGCTCACGAGGTAACGCGCACCATTGACGCAATCGTCTACGTCAACGATGCCCCAATTGTCCTTTAGCCGTTCGCGATAGGCCCTGCCATATCCGGTGCTGCCGCCATAATTCACATCGAGCACGGCAACACCTCTACTTGTCCAGAATTGAACGATCAGACTTAAGGCTGTCGGGGCGGCAGACGTTGGCCCCCCATGGCTCTTCACAAGAAGTGGCGGACGTTCACCGGCAGGAGCGGCGTAGTCACGATTGCGCGGAGCGTAGAAGAAGCCGTGAGCCGTCAACCCACCTTCAGTGGGAAACTCGATCGCTTCGGCTACAGAAAGGTACTCGGGATCTATCTTAAGGTTGTGGGATCGTCGCAAGACTTCAATCTCGCCCGTGGCCAGATCCATTTTCACAATCGCCGGAGACTGCGTCGGCGATCCCGCACAAAAAACGGCCTGGCCCGGTGAAGCGCGTACATAGGTGATGTCAGTATAAGGATTGTCGAGCTGTGCGAGTTTGAGATTGCGGGTATCTATTGCCGCGAGGCGCGACCTACCTTTTTCATAGAAGGCGCAGATGACACGTTCGGCAGATTCGAAAGCAAACGTGGACATACCAAATACCCATTGAGGGAATCCCATTTCGGCGTTCATTTGGACCACGACCTCGGTCTCCCCTGCCGCGTTTATGCGGTAGAGATTCCACCACCCGGTTCGGTCTGAAATGAAATAGAGCACGCCATTTGGCGACCACTCGGGTTGGAAAATAGATTCGCTACCGCCGCCCGCGATTTGTTTTGGATCTTTGAGAGTTCCGTCAGAATCAATCTGAGCCTGCCACAGTTCCGTCCCATCCCATGGCATATTCGGATGATTCCACGTGAGCCAGGCGAGCATTGACCCATCCGGGCTAAGCCGGGGCGACGAATAGAAGTCGTTGCCTGATACGAGGACCATGCCACAGTCTCTATTGCCTTTAATATCCAACCTGACGAGCGAGTTACTGGCTTCTGTCCCTGCGACAGTGTGGTCCTCTCTCACACAAATAATTTGTTTTCGCGTCTCATCAATCAACGCATCGGCGAAACGCATATCGGCAACAGGAGTGATTGGTTGAGGTTCGGCACCGGACGAGATTTTGTAGAGCCGCTGATCGACAAAGTTGGAGAGGAAGACAGTGCCGTCGCTCACAACATACTCGCCGCCTCCGTATTCATGGACGCGGGTTCGCGCATTGAGTGGTGCAGGATTGACGTCGGCTTTGTCGCCACCTTCGTTGTGCATGACGATCACCTGGCGCCCTCTTTCGAACGGTCGCAGTTCGATCCAGTAAATATCATCGCCGTCTATCCGCGGTTGCGTCAGCCCAACTGACTCGCTGACGATCAAATTGGACGTTATTGGCGATTTCCAGGAACCGTAGGGAGCGCTCTCTTGATCAGGCATGCAGGATTTGTCCTCGATTTACTTAAGTGGGGGTAGTGTTTCGCGAACCTTTTGTGAAACTCTCGCAAGGGTTTTGCAAGATGGATGCAACCTCAGCTCCGGTACGCAGGTTTACTTTAAGCGCATCGTTAATTCTCCGCGGGAGAACTGAGATAAAGGTAAGGGCGTCGGTCTTGGGGGAGGTCGACGCCCTCTCTTTTTGTCTACTACTCTCTCGATTTCTGGCCGACATCGGTAAGGAAATTCTGAAAGCTGCGGCGCTACTTTCGTACCTGACCCACCTTCACGCCCTCTCTCTCTTTTTTAACGAGCACTGTGTTGCTGACGGAGATTGCTCCACTCTCGATACTGACAGTATAAGTGCCGGGCTTCACCCAATCGAGTGCCTCCCGCTCTGAAATTGTGTTGACCCCGAGTTTCGTCGCCTCGTCCTCGCTAATCTTATCCCTATGTTTCAAATCCCAGTTGACGCGATGAAGGCCTGCTGTTCCAGCCCCACTCAGCGTGGAAACTACAGTTCCTTTTTCATCCTTGATTACGATCGAGATGTCGTGACCAAGGTTTTGAGAAAGGTAGTAGGTAATGGTCGTCCCGAACGGTGGATTCTGGGCGCGAAAGAACATATCGCCGTTCAGTTCTTCGATCGTCGCTCCATAAGTAAAGCGGGTCTTGAAGAGCGTACCCGGCTTGATTGAGAAAAGATGAGCCGATTGCTCAAACAAAGGGGGACCCATTTCTTCAAACGGAGCAATGTCTGTGATCCAGATCGCACGTCCGAAGGTGCCAACAACGAGTTCGTGTTCTCTTGGCTGGATCGCCATCGCCCGAACCGCGACGGTAGGAAGATTGTTCTTGAGCTGCACCCAGTGACGACCCAGATCGATGGTTACGAAGACACCAAACTCTGTGCCAGCAAAAAGAAGATTTGGGTTAGCCGGATCTTCACGGATCACGTAACTCGATCCGTTGCGGGGCAAGTCGCCGGTAATATCGTTCCAGGTCTTTCCGAAGTCTGCTGTTCGAAAAAGATAAGGATTGTGATCTTCGCGTGTGTGATTGTCATAGGCAACGTAAGCGATGGCTTTGTCATAACGTGAAGCCTCAATTTCGCCGACAACTGCAAATGTAGGGGCACCGACCGCGAAGTTCTTGCTGACTTCTGACCATGTCTTGCCGCGGTCACGTGTGACGTGGATCGGTCCATCGTCAGCACCGGTCCAAATCACACTTGGATCCAGGGGGGATTCCGCAATGGAGAAGAGCGCGCCGTAGCTGTGATAACCCGTGTAGTCTTTCTTACTGCCTCGAAGGTCCTTCTCCTGTTGCGCGGTTAAATCGGGACTGATGATTTCCCACTTCGCACCGCGTTCCGTGAAACGAAAAAGATAGTTGCTGCCGAGGTAGAGCACGTTGGGATCATGTTGGGAGATGATCATCGGCGGCGTCCAATCGTAACGAAATGGATGCAGGCCGCGGCGCTTTGCTTCGTCGGAAGGCGGAAGTAATTCTGCGCGGTCCCACGTTCGCAAATCCAGACGAGAAAAGTTTCCGAACTCCTGCACCGCGTAGATCACATTGGGATCGGTCGGATCCGCATGGATCGACATGCCGTCTCCGTTGAAACGAAGCTTGATCCAGTCATTGTTTGTAATGCCCTCGTTGTCGTACGTCTGATTTGGACCAAGCCAATGACCCGTGTCCTGCATGCCCCCATAAACGTAGTAGGGATCCTGGTTGTCTACTGCGACTTCATAAAATTGACCGATGGGAAGTACGGCTTGCTGCCACGTCGCGCCACGGTTGTACGAGATATTCACGCCGCCATCGCCGCCGATGATTAGGTGCAAAGGATCTGCGGGATCGATCCAGATGCTATGCAAGTCGTTGTGCACATGTTTCATGTTTGCCTTGACGAGGGTCTTGCCGCCATCAGTGGAGACCATCAGATCGAACACCGGCATCCAGATGCGGTTGTCATCAGCGGGATCGACATGAATACGATCGTAGTAATAGCTCGTCATTGCGGGATTCATGCGCTGCCAAGTCTGGCCCGCATCATTTGAGCGAAACACACCACCGGTTTCGAGGGTGCGCTTGCCACCTGCCGCGGGTTCGCCAGTAAGGATGGCTGCGTAAAGAATGTTGCTGTTCTGCTGAGCGACGGCGAGCGTAATCTTTCCCGTTTCATCCCCCGGCAAACCGTTTGAGAGCTTCTGCCATTTAGTGCCGCCGTCCACTGTCTTGAAAATGCCACTGCCGGGACCGGACTCAGCCATGTCGCCTCCGCCAAAACGAAAGCGTTGCCATGCTGCGGCGTACAACACCTCCGGGTGTTTCGGATCAACCTGGAGGTCGATGAAGCCTGTTGTGTCATTGACGAAGAGGACTTTGGCCCACGTCTTTCCACCGTCAGTCGTCCTGAAGATCCCACGCTCTTCATTGCGTCCCCACTCGTATCCCATCGCGGCGACGTAAACGATGTTCGGCTTCGTGGGATGAATAATGATTGCACTAATCTGACGGCTTTCAGGCAGCCCCATGTGCGTCCAGGTTTTGCCCGCGTCGACGGACTTGTACACACCGTCGCCCCACGAATTCGCGCGAGTGTTCGCGGGCTCGCCGGTACCAACCCAGACAATGTTTGGATCAGACTTCGCAATCGCTACTGCGCCAGTCGAGGCAGACGTCTGATTCTCGAAGATGGGCAGCAAAGTCGTTCCGTTGTCGGTGCTCTTCCAGAGTCCACCACCTGCTGTGCAGACGTAGAAAGTCTTCGGATCCCTTTCTCCTCCGACGACCTGCCAAACGCGACCCGCCGGACTCGACGGTCCGATCAAGCGCCATTTGAAATCATTCAGGAACGCGGGGTCCAGTTGGTTGGTACGAGTCTGCGTGTAAGTGGAGAACGAAGCGCCGAGGAAGCAGAATAGAAGCGACAGGAGTCGCCGGTCCCATTTCATTAACGACATGAAGCCCTCGCGGAGTGCGGAATAAGTGAGCGCCCGAATTCTTACTGCATCAGCAGGGTTAGTCAACAGGGTCAGTGATGAATATCCTTGACCGTTCGATTTTAGGCCCCCATGTCGTCTGATACTTCACGGTTTCGGGTGCCGCCTAAGGAATTATTTCAACTTTGCGGCATAAACGCTGGCGATTCGCAATTCGCTTGCACGGTATGTCACTTGCTCTACTATGCACACAAGAGGAGATCACCATGACATCAAATTACGCGAAGAACACAATCGGCACAGCTTTCCTTGGATTCGCTTTGCTACTTGGAATCGGTTTAGCATCAACTACAACAGCTAACGCACAGCGTGACGATCCCTACAATCGTGACCCTAACTATAACAATAATCAGCAGCAGCAACGACGACGCAACCGCGACTGGAGACGCGGTCGGAATAACGATGGTCGAGACTCTGATGGCTACGGCAATTACGGAGGCTCTTTCGACCTGCGACAGACGGCGTTGAATGCGGGCGCCAATGAAGGCATCAAAGCCGGACGCAAGGATGGGAGTCGCAGAAAGCGTTATGACTTTACCGATGAGAGTGTTTATCAGAAGGCCACGAAGGATTACAGCTCGCGTCTTGGAGATCGCGAAACCTATCGTCGGTATTTCCGGGAAGCGTTTGAGCACGGATATGCTGATGGCTATAACGGCTACTAAGAACTAGTCACCGAAGTCAGCAGTCACAACAGGTCGCCGAACATGCGACCTTGCGAGAGAATTGCCCGAAGATTCTGCACCTCGTCGGAGTCTTCGGGTTTTATCTTAAACGCTAGTGATGCTCGCAACTTCCGCTGCAGACGCCGGGGAGGTCTCGCGAGGTCAGAAGTTTTCCCAGCAGTCCCCCGGCATGCGATACTTTTAAAATCCAAAAACAGGGAGGCGGGATATGCGTTGGAAGGGAGAACGTCAAAGTGACAACGTCGAAGATCGGCGCGGGGTCTCGCGTGGAGGAATGGCGATTGGCGGCGGTCTGGGCGGAATTGTAATTCTAGTCATCGCCTTGCTCTTTGGCGCCGATCCACGACAACTGCTGGAACAACTTCCAACCGACAATCCCGCTGCCGGAACCCAATCATCGCGACCTGCGAACGGGCAAGACGACGAACTCAAACAATTCGTAGCGACGGTTCTGGCCAGTACCGAAGATGTGTGGACCGACATCTTTCGTCAGGCAGGCCGCCAATATCGCAAACCCAAACTGCAATTATTCACCGATCAGGCCGATTCTGCCTGCGGCCTGGCGGGCGCAGCAGTTGGCCCTTTTTATTGTCCGGGGGATGAGAAGGTTTACCTGGATCTGGTTTTCTTTCAGGAACTGCAGTCACGCTTTCGAGCCCCCGGCGATTTTGCCGAAGCATATGTCATCGCTCATGAAGTTGGTCATCACGTTCAAAAACTACTCGGCACGATGGACAAAGTCGATGCCGCCCGTCAACGGATGAGCGAGGCGGAAGCGAATCAAATGTCTGTTCGCCTCGAACTACAAGCTGATTTCCTTGCCGGAGTCTGGGCTCACTACGCGCAACAAAAGGGGGTGCTTGAGCCGGGTGACATTGAGGAAGCACTGGGAGCAGCCAGCGCCGTCGGTGACGATCGACTTCAACGTGAGACGCGTGGGCACGTTGTGCCTGATTCATTTACTCACGGAACGTCTGAGCAACGCGTGCGCTGGTTCCGTAAGGGACTTGATACTGGCGACATTCGGCAAGGCGACACTTTCAACGCGCCGAGTTTGTGATCCACGAGCGCAACGACTAGTCAGACTTCCGCAACATCCAGCTGCGCAATTAGTGGGAAGTGATCCGAGGCAGATGCGACAGTTTCAGGTTGAGTCACTACTTCGCAGGATTTCAGGCGATCGGCAAAAGCCTTCGGCAGGAAAACGTAATCCAGACGAAGATGTGGATCCCACGTGGGGAACGTGTAGCCCTTGATATCAGGATGAAGCTTCCTGTACCCATCCACGTAGCCGGCATCGAGCATGAATTGAATTGTCTCGCGCTGAATGTCGCGACCGCTAATCCAAATTAACGCGCGGATCCACGCCGGCATTCGCTTCACGTCCAACAACTCTCCCGGTGCAAGCGTATTAAAGTCTCCAACCAGTAAGTGAAATCCCTGCTGGTGCCGCTTGATCCCTTCAAGTAGCGCTCGAATCTCACGAGCGCGCTGCCGCTCACTCCATTTTGAAAACGTGGAACTCAGATGCAGGCCGAAGATGCGGGCTTCGCTCTTCGCGAGCACGATCTCGAGGAACGAATGCTTCGCTCCTGCCGGATAGTGCCACTCGTGATAGCCGATCTCAACACGACTGATGTACGCGATCGAATGGGCGCGCTGCGACGCCCAATAGGGAAATCCGCATGTGCCCGCGATTCGCTCGATTACGCGCGTATCGGTCGCCTCCTGAAAAACTACGATGTCCGGCGCCATCAAGCGAATCACATCTTCCAGCCGCGATTCTCGCCCTCTACCGCCAAACCGGATGTTGTAACTCAGCAGTTTGAGGTTCACGACTCTTTTTGTGCTTCGATCACAGTGAAAAAAGGTTCGTCGAACAGGACATCGCGCGCGTACAGCACGAGGTTCGAAGTAGCTTGAAAGTTCACGGGACGACTGACAAGATGCTGCAAATCATTCCTCAGTTTGTCGAGGCCCAGGGCAATCGCTGGGTCTTCATCGCACAGTGGCTTCGTATGAAGACCGGGGATATAGAAGGCATCCTTGTCCCAGTACTCCATTACTTTATTACCGACAAGCGTGACATCGAGGTCGCTGGTTCCCTTCCCGTCAGCATCAAACGGCTTACCATCCTCGTATCGGTTATTCGTAACCACGCTTCCACGGAGCGCCACGCCGGTACCTTTAGGAAGGTCAGACTGGAGGCGCTTACAGAACGACATAAACAAACGTTGATCTCCGCCGAAGCCCAATAGTAAAACTCGCTCGCGGATCTCCAGCTGGGTCATTTCTTTCACATCCCTGGGCATATTCGGTTCTCCATCCTTAGTCTAGTTCACTCTATAATAGCTTTCATTCCCTAAATAGACTCTTCAAACTGCAAAGCACTACAATGCCGGGGAATCCACCAGCAAAAATCTTGAATTTTCAAACGCCGCGCGTTAGCCTTCGCCCGCATTAACCCCCGGCACTATGTCAGCCCATTGGCTGAAGAGGAAATGCTACCCAACCCATGTTCTTCTTAGTTACAGAAAGGAATAGTAAATGAGATCAATAACCCGAACCGTGGTCACCGCGCTTGTGTACACTTTGCTTCTTCTCGTAACTGTGAAAACTGCGCCGGCACAAAAGGTGTTGCCGAACCCGGTGCTCTATCTTACGAAGGTTGAAACGTTTCAGACGGGTGGAAAAACATTTACTCGCTATCGCTATGCGGTCGCCAATTATGAAGCCTACGCGGATGCGCTCTTTGCACCCTCGCCCACACTACCTCCCTGTGGAGCGAACACGCGATCCGCGCGCAGTTGGGTCGATCTGTTCGATCAGAGAGGAAAAAGACTCTACGGGTTCTGCGCGCTCGGCAGTGCTAACGATCTCAACAGCATCTGGTTTGCACTCGAGAGCGACGTGGTCCCGCCAAGCTACATTTACATTGAACTAAATGACCGCCAGACGAATACAAAGTACAAATCTAACCTGGCCGACACAACCCTGTAGCCGCGAAGGGTAAAAAACTTTATTCTCAAACACCTCCCTGCATCAGCGTTTCCACGCTGTGATAAACTGCGGCCGCTTTCAAACCGTTAGACCGCCGCAGTTACACCGCTCACTTCCAGGAGAGTCTATGCTTCTACGTAAACGTATGGTTGCCACCTGCCTGCTGTTCGGCCTACTTGCGCTGACGCAGCGTTCCACTTCGGCTCAAGAGCTGACTGCATCGCCGTCTCCCACGCCGACTCCTGCTGCCAGTCCTCAACCCTCGCCCAAACCATCACCAGAAGACTTGAGCAAGTCTCGAATGGAGCGTGCGTTTGAACGAATGGAATGGCGCAGCATTGGGCCAGCCAACATGGGCGGGCGCACAGTGGACGTGGAAGGAGTGCCGGGTGATCCGAATATAGTCTACGCCGCAACTGCATCAGGGGGTCTCTGGAAAACTACCAATGGCGGGATCAACTGGAAGCCGATTTTTGAACGGCAAGGAACCATCTCAATAGGCGACATCGCACTCGCTCCGAGTAACCCTGATGTCATCTGGGTGGGGACCGGTGAATCGAACACGCGGAACAGCGTTTCCTTCGGCGATGGTGTCTATAAATCCACGGACGCGGGAAAGACGTGGCAGCAGATGGGCCTCAAGGATAGTGAACGAATTTCAGCAATCGTCATCAATCCGCAGAATCCGGACATCGTTTACGTCGGCGCACTAGGCCATGCGTTCGCGCCAAACGAAGAGCGCGGAGTCTTCATGACGACTGACGGCGGCAAGAGTTGGGCCAGGACTCTCTATGTAGACAAAGAACATGGCGTTTCCGATCTGGAGATGGATCCATCCAATCCCAACATCCTTTACGCGGGCATGTGGACTTTTGAGCGCAAGCCATGGACGCACCGTAGCGGCAGTGAAAAAGGTGGTCTCTATAAATCAATTGACGGTGGGCGCACCTGGAACAAATTAACAAACGGCCTGCCGAAACTGTTGGGACGCATCGGCGTGCGGGTGGCGCCGAGTAATACGAACGTTGTCTACGCAATCGTTGAGTCGAAGGAAGGCACGCTTTACCGCTCAGATGATCGCGGCGAAACGTTCAAGCAGGTTTCCAAAGAAACGCGCATTGTCTCTCGCGGCTTCTACTACACGCGCGTGCGCGTCGATCCGACTAATGAAAATCGGGTGTACGCAGTTGCCTCGACCCTGTTCGTCTCGATCGATGGCGGTAAGACTTTTCGCTCTATCACAGGCAAGACCCATATCGACTACCACGCGCTCTGGATTGATCCGCGCAATCCCAAACGCATGTGGCAGGGACAGGATGGCGGCATCGCAGTTTCTTTTGACGCCGGAGACACGTGGGAAACCATCAACAATATTCCGCTCGGTCAGTTCTATCAGATTCATGCCGACAACCGGCTGCCTTTCTATAACGTGATGGGCGGTCTGCAGGACAATGGCTCGTGGACCGGACCCAGTCGGACTCGCGAGCCCGCCGGAATCATGAATGATGACTGGCGCATGGTGAGTTTTGGCGACGGTTTCTACATTCTGAATAGTCCGGACGACCCTGAGCTCTACATTTCAGAATCCCAGGGCGGCAACATTCTGCGTACAGATTTCCGCACGCGCGAGCAGCAGGAGATCAATCCCTGGGGTCGAGGCAGTGGCGACGGACCGGCGGCCGGCGAGAAGTATCGCTTCAACTGGAACGCACCAATCATTCTTTCGGCTCACGATAAGAACACGCTCTACTTCGGCGGCAACGTAGTTTTTAAGTCGACCGACTTCGGCAAGACCTGGGAACAGATCAGTTCCGATCTAACAACCAACGATCCTGAGAAACAAAAAGATGCAGGCGGACCAATCGCGTTTGAAAACTCAACTGCCGAATATCACACGACAATCATCAGTCTGGCTGAATCTCCAATTCAAAAAGGTCAGATTTGGGCGGGCACTGATGATGGGAACCTGCAGGTTACTAGTGATGGCGGGAAGACCTGGACCAATCTAATTCGCAACGTTGCCGGACTTGCCGCAAACTCCAGCGTCTCTCATATCGAACCATCGCGCACGAGCGCTCAAGTCGCTTATGCAGCCTTCGACCGTCACATGCTCGATGATTTTCGTCCCTTCGTTTTCAAGACTACTGACGGCGGAAAGACGTGGGAAAACATCACGGGAAACTTACCGGCAAAGGCCTACGTGCAGGTTGTTCGCGAGGATCCCAAGAACCCAAATTTGCTCTACGCGGGAACCGAGCTGGGACTCTTCGCGTCTTACACCGGTGGTCGCGACTGGACGCCGCTTAACTTGAAAAATCTGCCGAACGTATCGGTGCACGATATCCTGGTCCATCCGCGCGACAACGATCTGATCCTGGCAACGCACGGCCGTAGCGTTTGGATCTTCGACGACGCCACACCGTTGCAGCAGATGAACGCGGATATTCTTAATAGCAATGTCCATGTGTTTCCCGTTCGGCCGGCACTGCGTTTCGCCACGATGTTCACCCGCTATGGTGTGGGCGATAAGGTGTTCACCGGTCCCAATCCCGCTTACGGCGCGCTGATCACTTATTACCTGAAGGACAAGCCCGACGACAAAGTAGATTTCAAACTTCAGGTTTTTGATCGAGGCGGCAAGCTGGTGCAGGAACTCAATAAGCCAGCCAAGGAAAAGGGTCTTAATCGAGTTGCCTGGAATTTGCGATATGGCGGCGCGGAAGTGCGCCAACCGCCCGCTGAAGAGGAAGGGTCTTCGGCTAGTCCGCCCCGCGGTCCTCAAGTTTTGCCCGGCCGCTACACAGTGAAACTCATCGTGGGAGATAAGACCTACGAGGAACATGTTGAAGTAGGTCTCGATCCCACAATCAATGTGCCTCTTTCAGATCTGCAAGCCCAACTTGAACTGACGACTACGCTGCGAGAGATGCAGACGGCTTCAAATACAGGACTGCGGTACCTCGACAGTCTTAAAGATCAACTGACGCACACCCAGACCACGATGAAGAACCTAAACAAGGAACCGGACAAAGAGATGATGAAGGCGTTGGAAAACGACGTGAAGCAAATCGACGCGCTGGAGGATCGCATTGCCCGGAAGACGGAGGGCCTCGGTCTTGCGGGCAAGTCGCGAGTCGGAGACAGGATCGGTGATCTATTCTTCTCCATCGACGGAGCCAACTCCGCGCCCACGCCTTATCAGAGGAAATACTTTGAGGAACTGCAGCCGGAGTTTCGTGAGCGCATGGCGGAGATCAACAAATTCATCAGCGAGACCGTGCCTCAATGGAATGAAAAGCTGCGAGTGTGGAACGCCCCGACATTGACGACACGAAAACCGATCGAGTTCTGATCAGAGAGTTGGGTATAAAACCCGATGAGGGCTCGTAACTCTTTGGCGAGCGACAACTCCTGGAGTGCGGTGACCGGTCCCCGGACTCCAAAAAAAGTAAGGCGCGATGAGGAAATCCTCATCGCGCCTTTTGTGTTGTTCACAGTAGGGTACCGCTCAGCTCTTGCTGGCAGCAGCGTCTGTCTTTATTGCAGCTGACATCGCCCGTTGCAAACGGATGTTGCCGTTGATCCCGTGTGCCGCGATTGAACTTCCGCCGGAACCGATATGAGCGCTAAAACTACCGTGCCGCGCTTCTTCCAGCACAAAGTTCGCAAAGTCGGACGTCACCTCGCCGTTCATGCCGTGCGCTTCGAATTCAACATTCGTGTCTTCGGCCAGACGCAGCTCGATGTTGCCGTTGATGCCGTTGAGGCTCACTCCATCTTTGCCCAGTTGTTTGAACCCAGCTGAAATGTTGCCGTTGATCCCATCGAATTCTGCCGAGCCTCTTGCTTCGGCAATGTCGACCTTACCGTTGATGCCATGCACTTCGACGCCGCCCTCAATCGCCGCTACGTTCAGCGCGCCATTGATGCCGGCGGCCACCAACGAAACCTGACGGGGGAGTTTGAGAGTGACTTTCTCAGTCGGACTGGAACCAAAGACTCGCGACAACAAACCTGCGTCGCCTTTCTCTCCTCGAATCGTCAGGCTGGTTGCACTCGCATCGATAGTGATCTTGCGACGTTGCAGCGCTTCCGTGCTCTTACCGATTCTTTCGATGTAGAGCTCGGCGGTCTTTGTATCGCTGGTCTCGATCCGAACCGCACCGTTGATACCGGCAACTTCGACACGTGCACCCGGCGAGAGTTCAAAGCTTTTCCGAATCTCGTCCCGGACATTGCCTGGTGAATTTGAGTCGCTGCTGATTGCCTTCGGCAGGTCACTGAAACGGTGGCCAGTCCTTGTATAGGAGCGGACAATGCCCGCCGCAGCGGCGAACCCCACCACCAACATCACCAAAATTATTCTTTTCATGAGTTTCTCTCCGGTCTATCGAAGTATTTCAAGTCGCTGGCTCTGGAACTCTAACGAAAGATCATGCTGTTAAGTTCAGCCCAAGTGCGTCCGCGGGAAACAATTCAGTTTCCAATGTTCAGGCACAACTTGTAAATCAGGTTTCTTGACATAGGTTGGGACGCGACATAGAGTCAGTTCATACGGAAATTCGGATTCAAACCTACGACAATCGTACGCATTGCCGTCCTGCTTCAGCGGAACTCGTTTAAATGATGAGCGAGAAAGACTCGACAAACCTGTTTGTTCTTGTGGTTGAAGATGCGGACGACGCACGGCATTTGATGAGACTGGGGCTGGAAGAACTCGGTTACGTTGTGCTCGAGGCGGACAACGGCGTTAGTGCGGTTGAGATTGCTTTGCGCGAACGGCCCAACATCATCCTCATGGACCTATCTCTTCCGATCATGGACGGGTTGGAAGCGACTATGAAGATTCGCAGCGATGAACACATGCGGGATACTCAGATCATCGCTGTCACGGCCCACCAGGAAGCGGATTTCCGCGAGGGTGCAAAAGCGTCAGGCTTCGATGCTTACGTTACAAAACCCATAGACTTCGAATGGTTAAGCGAGTTAATCAAGGGTCTTCTTGTTTGAATCAGCCGCGCCGCCTGAGGGCGGCGCTAAATTTCGCGCCACTTAGAATAGTCCCTTCTGCAACAACAATTCAGCATTGAGAATCGCCGCACCTGCAGCCCCGCGAACGGTGTTGTGGCTAAGCACAACGAATCGATAGTCCATCACAGTGTCCGCCATCAGGCGTCCAATCGTGACACTCATGCCGGCGCCGGCCTCACGATCTAATTTCGGCTGCGGTCGATCCCGCTCATCTCGCATGATGATCGGCCTCGTAGGTGCGGAATGAAGATTCAGCTGTTGCGGTAACGCTGTAAAGGAACTGAGGGCTTCGCGGACTTCTGCAACAGTAGATCTGCGGCTCAACTTAACTCGCACCGCAGCCATGTGACCGTCCGAAACATTCACGCGATTACACTGCGCACTCACGCCGAACTTCGCGGCCTCGATCTTATCGGCACTCACATGCCCCAATATCTTTGTTGTTTCCTGCTCAATCTTTTCTTCTTCGCTTTCGATAAACGGCAAGACGTTGTCCAGAATATCCAGCGAGGCAACTCCGGGATAGCCGGCGCCGGACAGCGCCTGCATCGTTGTGGCGACTACCGATTCCAGTCCGAAGGTCGTGTGAAGTGGAGCGAGCGCGAGGGCCAGCATGATTGTTGAGCAGTTAGGATTGGTCACGATGAAACCGCCCGACGTGAAGCGCCGTCGCTGCGACTCAAGCAATCCGAGATGCTCGTGATTCACTTCCGGAATTAACAGGGGAACGTCTGCATCCATCCGGAAAGCAGATGAATTGCTGATGACCGGATAACCAGCAGCGGCGAAACTCCCTTCTGCCTTCCGAGCGACGTCGCCCGGCAAGCTGGAGAACACGAAGTCGCAATCGAGTGGCGGCTCTGGTGGTTGGACTACCAGGGATCCAATTCCTGTGGGCATCTCACCGGCGAGTCGCCATGAACAGGCGTCCGCGTAATGTTTCCCCTGGGACCGATCTGAGGCCGCGAGCGCGGTGACAGTAAACTGCGGGTGATGCTCAAGCAGTTGAATGAAACGCTGTCCTACTGTTCCTGTAGCGCCAAGGATGCCGGCCCGAATTTTTTTCGTCATATGAATCTGAAACTGAAGATTGATTACAGAATTGAGAGTGTCATCGTCTCAGCGCTTTCTTCATCCGCCCGACTCCCTCATCAAGCGCCGGCAGGTTAGCGCAGAACGAGACCCGCAGAAAATCCGCACACTCAACACCAAAAGCGGAACCGGGAATAGTAACCACCCCGTACTCGAGGAGCTTTTCCGCGACTTCGATTGAAGGACCGTACTCACTTGTATCCACCATCGTATAGAAAGCTCCCTCTGGGACGATCGCACGCACTGGTAATTCACGAGCAATAAGGCCCAGCAAGTGATCGCGTCGTTCGTGAAAAGTCCGACGGTGCTCGGCGCGCGCAATTTCAGCTTCAGGCGTCCACGCCGCGAGTGCCGCTTTCTGCGAGACCGTCGAAGCGCACGTCGTCACATAACCATGCAGAATCAGAGCGCTATCAATCACGGCCTGCTCGCCGCACATCCAACCCAAACGCCAGCCGGTCATGCTCATCGACTTAGACAATCCGCTGACAACGATCGTGCGTTCATAGAACGTTGAGATTGAAGCTGGACGCTCGGGCGTATAGTAAAGGTCCCGGTAAATTTCATCACTCACGCAAAACACCCCGGTTCCTTCCAGAGCCGCGGCCATCACTTCCAGGTCAGCTTTAGACAGCGTCCGACCGGTCGGATTCGAAGGGCTGATGCAGACTACAACTTTTGTCCGAGGAGAGACGCCGCGCCGAAACTCTTCTGCGTCAAACGCAAAATCTCCTGCCTTCGGCAATCGATAGTAGACCGGTACGCCGCCCGCCATGCGGACGATCGTCGGATAAGCAACGAAGCCCGGATCCGGAAGCAAGACTTCATCACCCGGTCCAACGAGTGTCATGAGGACCAGATAGAGAGCTTCCTGAGAGCCGGCAGTGATGATTACCTGTTGCCGGCCGAGCGTCATGTGCGGGTAGTCCCCAGCGACGAGCTCCCGCAATGCGGGCAGACCAGCCTGCACAGTGTAGCCGTTGCGTTCTTCAGCAATGACGCGCATTGCTGCCTGCCGAATCACTTCGGGAGTGGGCAGGTCTGGCTCGCCAAGTCCGAAACTGATGTCGCCGGGCTTGGCTCGATCGGTAACGCGGCGAATCGGACTCTTCTCAATTCCCTGGAGAAACTTCGGAGGCTGAAAATCTTTCAACGTAAATAGTCCTCGAGTTGCACGGCGCGTTCAGTTTTTTCATCACGATACTTCACGATCACCGCCGCGTAGATGGAAAGTCCCCACTGGCGGCCACGTTCGCTTTGTACCGCGCGTGTGCCGGGTACGACAACGGCACCGGCGGGGATCTCCAACGGCAAACCTTCTTTCCGTTGGTAGACGGTTTCGCGAACTAGATCGTAAACCGGCGTCGAGCCGGTAAGGATCGTGCCGGACGCAAGTACTGCGCGCTCGCGAACTATCGTTCCCTCATAAACACCGCAGCCGCCGCCCACAAGCACATCATCTTCGATGATCACGGGCACCGCGCCAACCGGTTCCAGCACCCCTCCGATCTGCGCCGCAGCAGAGAGATGCACGCGCTTGCCAATCTGCGCGCATGACCCAACCAGCGCGTGACTGTCGATCATCGTTCCCGCGTCGATGTATGCTCCGGCGTTTACATACATCGGCGGCATGCAGACGACACCCGGCGCTACATATGCCCCATCACGGATGCTCGAACCACCCGGCACGATCCGCACTTCGTCAGCAATTGTTAAGGCGCGCAATGGATAAGTGTCCTTGTCGAAGAACCGAAGACTTGAGCCGGACATATCCACTAACACTCCCATGCGAAAGCCGAGCAGGATGCCCTGCTTCACCCATGAGTTTACAGACCACTGGCCGCTGGCGTTCTTCTCAGCGGCGCGGATCTCGCCGCGATTGAGCGACTCTTTGAACTCGGCGAATAGTTCTTCATCCGTAGTCGAAAACGACCCGGCGCGTGTCGCCAGCTCTTCGATTCGTTCACGCAGCGGCATGCGACGCTTCCTTTAGTAGTCCGAGTTCGACCAGCACTTGCCGTATGCACGTACGCGTTTGCTCCTGGACCGGCACAAGCGGCAGCCGGTAGTTTTCTTCAATCAAACCAAGCATCGCGAGGGCGGCCTTCACCGGCCCGGGACTGGACTCGATGAAGTTGACTTCCATCAATGGCAGGAGTTGGAAGTGCAAAGCGCGAGCTGCGTCCCAGTTTCCTTCGAGCGCCGAATCCACCAGGCGCGACATCAATTGCGGCGCCTCATTTGAAGCAACTGAGATCAGACCCTCTGCGCCAAGCGAGATGAGCGGGAACGTAATCGAGTCATCACCGGAGAGAACGCGAAAACCTTCCGGCCTGGCACGGAGGATTTCCATGATCTGCGTCAGGTTCCCTGACGCTTCTTTCACCGCCACAATGTTCGGTACCTCACGGGCGAGGCGTAGCGTTGTTTGAGCTTCGATGTTCGAGGCTGTGCGACCCGGTACGTTGTAGATGATCACGGGCAGCTCGGTTACAGATTCGGCAACGGCTCGAAAGTGAGCTAAGAGTCCCGCCTGTGTCGGTTTGTTGTAGTAAGGCGAGACGACGAGGACTGCAGCCACACCAAGTTCGCGTGCCGCTTTGGAATAGTCGATGGCGGCGGCGGTCGAGTTGCTGCCGGTACCGGCAATCACACGCGCTCTCCCCTTCGCGGTTTCGATCGTGATTTGGATGACGCGCTGATCTTCCTCTTCGGTCAATGTCACGCTTTCGCCCGTCGTGCCGCAGGGCACCAGCAGGCGGATGCCGCCATTGATCTGATATTCGACAAGCGCACGCAGTGCCTGCTCGTCCACTTTGCCATCCGAAGCGAAGGGAGTAACGAGGGCAGTGGCACAACCCCTGAGCCAGTCAATGTTCATCTCCATGATTTTCTCCTCTGAAGAGTCGTCGAGTTTCGAGTTTCGAGTTCCGAGTTTCCAGCTGGAAGTCTCGAGCTCAAAGTTTCGAGTGCGGAGTCGGAATTTTGGTGGTTGTGCTTAGAGATCATTATCGCGTCATGGCCCGAACTCCCAACTTGGCACTTGGAACTGGGAACTTGCAACTCGAAACTCATTAGTGATCTACGATTTCATCGATCACTTCAGTAAATTCATAGACGCCCTTTCTGCCTTGAATCCAACGCGCAGCAACTAAAGCCCCGGCCGCAAAACCCTCCCGTGAACGTGCCGTGTGCGTGAGCGTGATCTGATCCGCCACGGAGTCGAAGCCAATGCTGTGCGTCCCCGGGATATAGCCGGCGCGTGTCGAGGCGATCGGAATCTCTTGCAGCAAATGTTGTTTCATCACGTCTCGCAAACGCAAAGCAGTTCCCGATGGCGCGTCGCGCTTACGCGCATGGTGCGCCTCTTCAATGAAAGGCGCGTAGCCTTCCACCGATGCGAAGAGCATCGCCGCTTCTGAAACGAGGCGATAGAACAAATTCACTCCTACTGAAAAATTTGCTCCGTAGACCAGCGCACCGCTGTGCTCATCAACAACGCGGCGGGCTTGATCGAGGTCACCGTTCCATCCCGTCGTCCCCTCCACAAGGGACACACCCGCTTGCGCACAGGCTTCAATGTTCTTCAACACGGTGTTCGCTAAAGAGAAGTCGATCGCCACATCGTGTCCTCTTAGATCGTTCGCCAGCTCGCCCGCGCTCCGCCCGGCATCGTGCGACGTGAGCACCAGTCCAATCTCAGCGCCGGCTTCTCGGGCCATAGTTGTGACCAGCCGGCCCATTGCGCCATTTCCAATCAATGCGAGTTTCATCGTCGACTCATCCCACGGTTGCCACTTTTCCGCTGCGCTCCAGGTTTGAACTGAGTGTCGTCGCGACTCTCACATACAAATCAACCGCTTCGGTAAGCTGGGTCTTGGAGATTCGCTCGCCATCCGTGTGTGCATCGCCAATTGAACCCGGTCCAATTAACAAAGCCTCGCCCCAATTGGAAAGATAAGGAATATCAGTAGTGAAGCGCACCACGCACTGATCAAGTCCCGCAACAGGCAACAGGCGAATCGGTTCATGCTCCGAAGAATATTCGATTCGCGCGCGGCCGGCGATCGCCTGTTCGAGAAGTCTTTTGATCGGTGCAACCGGCGTCGCCAGACGAATCTGAAGCTCGGCCTGCGCTGCAGGCGCAATTACATTTGGACGCGTGCCGCCGGCGATTACACCGATGTTGCAGGTGGTGTCGCCAAACATTTCATCTCGGGGCCAGTCGCAACGACGCACACTTTCGAGGACATCAAGCAGTTTTTCTATTGCAGACTCGCCATGTTCGGGATAGGCCGAATGCGCTGCGCGACCGGTCGTATGAATCGTGAAACGCAAAGAACCCTTGGTGCCTGTCGCGAGAAGATTGTCCGTGGGCTCGCCGTTAATCAGAAAGCGACACTCGGCAGCGAGCGGGTGTGCGTTTGCAACCTGCGCTCCCGCACTGGCGAGTTCTTCATCGACTGTGAAGAGCAAACCTACCTCTTCCATACCCCTGGCGCGCAGTTTTTCTGCGGCAAAGATCTGAGCAGCAACAATGCCCTTGGCATCGCACGACCCGCGACCGAAGATAAACTCGTCATCTTCGGTCGAGCTAATATGTGGTGGCACAGTATCGAGATGGGTTGAGAAGACGATTCGCGGCGGCGCTGACGTCGCGAGCAGGTTGCACCGCGAGCCTTCTACAGTCTGCAACTCTACGCGATAGCCAAGTACGCGGAGGTAGGACGCGAGAAAGTCTCCGACTTCCCCTTCGTCACCGGTGACGGAAGGGATGTCGATCAATTTGCGGGTGAGCTCGAAAAGAGTCATCTGTCTTCTTTAGGGTCAGGTCTTAGGTCTCGAGTCTTGGGACTTGGGACTTGGGACTTGGGACTCGGGTCTTCCTCATGTAGCGTTCCACCAAACCGGACAGGCAGGAATGCCTGTCCTACTAGGCTGACGCCATTCGCGTTGTTTGATCAAGAAGGGGCGTTAGACTCCGAACCTCTGGAACTTCATTCACCGTCGTCACTGCGGAAAGCAGCGCTTCGTGCAACCTCCTCACCGCCTCGCCTACGCGCTCCTCTTCAACTACGAATGTCAGATTGATACTCGACGAACCTTGCGAAATTAACATTACGTTGATGTCGCTAATCGTACTGAAGACGCGCGCGGCGATGCCGGGCGTTCCCCTGAGGCCTTCACCAACGATACAAACGATCGCCCGCGCACCTTCTACCTGGACGCTCCCAAGTCCCTCAAGGTCCGCGACGATTGCCGGCAGTGCGGTGATGTCCTCGAGCGAAACCGAAACACTTACTTCCGATGTTGTCACCACATCTACCACCGTGCGATGCCGATCGAATATTTCAAAAAGAGCGCGCAGAAATCCGTAGGCGCCGAGCATGCGCGCGGAACTGATCTGCAAAGTAGTTATTCCCGTCTTGTGCGCGATGGCTTTGATAGTGTGGGCTGCCGCTTCCCGTTCCGCAGCGACAACGGTGCCGGGCTCTTCAGGCGCTCGCGAATTACAGATTCGCAACGGAATCCCCGCTTCAATCGCGGGCTGAATCGTCTTCGGATGTAAAACCTTAGCGCCGAAGTAAGCGAGTTCGGCGGCCTCCGCGTACGACAAGCGCGGTATCGACGTGGCGTTAGGAACAACACGTGGATCGGCGGTCAACACTCCACTAACGTCGGTCCAGATCTGTATCTCGCGTGCGGAAAGCGCCGCGCCGACAAGCGCCGCGGTGTAGTCTGACCCGCCACGCCCGAGCGTTGTCGTCTTCCCATCGAGCGTCGCGCCGATAAAACCGCCAAGCACTGGAACGCGAGAAGACTCAACGAGACCGGCGAGCTCGGTGCGCGTGCGCTCGCTGGTTTCCTTCATAACCGGCGACGCACACCCGTGTTCCTCATCGGTGACGATACAGCGGCGCGAATCGATTACGTTTGCTGTCACTCCACGTGCACACAAAACCGCGGCTAGCAAGGCACTCGAAAGACGCTCGCCGTAGGCCAGGATCTCATCCCGCAACGCCGAACGTAATCGGCTATCCTGCTTTACAAGTTCGAAAAGGCGCGCCACTTCCAGGGCCGCACTTTCGAATTGGATCGCCAGTTCGATCTGCGCTTGGGATCCTAAAAGCTTTCGCGCCACGGCAGTGTGCCGTGCCAGCGGACTCTTCAGACTCGACATCGCAGCGTCGCTGTTTCCTTCGGCTGCGGAGCGAACGCCGGCGACTAGCGCATCAGTCATTCCACTCATCGCCGAAACCACGACCACCGGGCGAAGCTCGAGCCTTCCCGCGATCAGGTCAGCTACACGTACAAAGGCGCTCGCATCTGCCAGCGAGGTGCCGCCAAACTTCATTACTGCGGGTCTGAAAGATGCCATCTGGATTGTCCGTTCCTAAAAAAACAAAAAGGCCGACCGTGAAAAAACACGACCGACCTCCTGTTGGAAATCCTGACTCGAGTCGCACACTCTGCGCTTCGAGAAACTTGTCGTAGCTCTCCACCGTCACCGGTGACAGTCCTGCGGATTTAGCCGCAGCAACCAACTTGCTGCCACGAAGGACGGCAACAAGCTTCGGCGGTCTACCCCTTTTGACAGGCTTGCAGATCCTTCGCTGCATGACAGGAAGAATTCTAATCCTGTCGGTCGCCGTCTACTCCTGGAGGCCGCGCCTCTACCCGCATCAAAAGATCATTTTGTGAAACTGTGGCTCAACTTAACACATCACTCCTGCATGTCAAGATCATTGGTGTGTTGCTGGTCTAGATTTGTGTACCGCGCTGTGCCATTCCACTATCGCAAACCAGCACTTTGCGTTACAACTGCTGTCTTGCCGAACACCGAAGCGGAAAACGCAGTCGTCTCAAGAGAGAGTTGGCGAGTGTTCTGCGCCATCGCTCTCACGAGCGAAGCGCGCGATCGTGTAGCGCGCCACGTCGCCAGCCTGCGGCAGTTAGTGCCGGATGCGCGTGCCAGTTGGACACGGCCAGAAAATATCCATCTCACGCTCAAGTTCCTCGGAGACATCTCCCCTGCTTCCGTTTCCGATCTTTCAGACGCCGCGAAGCGTGCTGTTGCAAAACTCGAAGGCTTCACGATCCGCGTGGAGCAAGCCGGATTCTTTCCTCCGCGAGGGGCGCCGCGTGTCTTGTGGTTGGGAATTAATGACGAGGAGGCACAGCTCGCGCAGCTACATGACAGGTTGGAAGTTGAGTGTGCGAAGGCCGGCTTCCCTCGGGAGAATCGTCCCTTTCGTCCTCACCTGACGATTGCGCGATTGCGTCAGGCGTCGCATGCCGCGACGCTCGCTTCCACTCATTTGCAAATGGATTTCGCGCCTGTAGAAGTTGCCATTTCTGCGTTGTTGGTGATTCGCAGTGAACTCAGTAGCAGCGGATCCAAATACACGGTGATCTCCGCGGCTTCGTTGGGCTAAAGGGGCCGCGCTGAACGACGACCAACGATGGAAGACTGTGGGGGTGGGACTCTGTGGACCACCCCGAGCGATGTCGCTGCTCAGGGGTCGGAAACGAAGTTCCGCCCCTCAATTCCGGTGCAGCTTACTCTTACGGTAACTGCCGCGGCTTCGGCGGCACATCGTGACGTTCTTCTCCGCTCTTCTCTCCGGTCTGTGACAGCACTTCCTTGATAGCGCCCACGCTCGAAAGCATCGCGGAGGTTTCAATTGGCATGAAGATCACCTTTGAGTTGTTACTGCGCGTCATGTCGCGCAGGCTCTCGATGTAACGGGTGGTAATCAAATACTGAGCCGGATCGCCGGTGCCGATCGCCTTGGCGATTCGTGTGATCGCCTCTGACTCAGCTTCGGCGTTGCGCAGACGTGCCTGAGCGGCGCCTTCCGCTCCCAAAATGGCAGACTCTTTCTCACCCTCGGCTCGCGTTACCGCTGCTTGCTTTTCACCTTCAGCCCGCGTAATCGCAGCCTGCCGATCGCCTTCTGCCTGCAACACCAGCGCGCGGCGATTGCGTTCCGCCGTCATCTGCTTCTCCATCGTGATCCGCACGTCCTCTGGAGGATTGATGTTCTTCACGTCAACGCGTGTGACCTTTACACCCCACTTGTCCGTCGCTTCGTCCAAAATGACTCGCAGTTTGCCGTTGATCTGATCTCGCTGCGAGAGCGTGTGGTCCAGATCCATGTCACCCATAACGGCACGCATGCCGGTGATGGTCAACTGCACGAGGCCGCCAACGAGGTCATTCATCTCGTAGACTGCCTTAACCGGATCAATGACTTGCCAGTAGACGACTGAGTCCACGTGAATCGTTACGTTGTCGCGGGTGATCACAGGCTGAGGCGGAAGGTCGATGTACTGCTCACGCAAGTCAATCGAGGTCAACCCTGGTCGCATGTTGGTCCAGTAGTAGGCCCGCGGACGATCGAGGAACGGAATCAGAATATTCAACCCGCTGGCCGCGACTTTGTCGAAGCGCCCGAGCCTTTCAACGAGCATGACCGTAGCTTGCGGAACTATTCTGATCGTTTTTGCAGCGATCACGAGCAAGACGATCGCGATGAAAGCGAAGAAGAATAATGTGACGATGTATTCCATGGGACCTCCGAACCAGTGTGCGATGTGTAGAGTAATGACCTGGCGTTGCTGAACTATATCGGATCGAATGTACTCTGTGGAAGTAATGCGCCTTGCGCGTAGGGTACTCTCACTGTTTGATATTTGATTTAGCTAACCATCAAATCCTGCCCTTTGCCTCGCTGACAGCGTTATCTACCGAATCAATAAGAGCGAAAGAATATTTACCTACCGGATACCATGAATTCTCGTCGGACCCAAATTCCAGCTCCGCAAAACCAAAGGTTTGATCCTCGCGTTGAAAGATCTCAACTTTTCGCGCTCCATCTGCTCTCACGAAGATCTCTTTTATGTCGTCGTCCATGATCGCTGCGTCAGAAAAATTTCACAGCATAGCCCAGTGCCCATTTGCTACGAACTTGCGGCTTCCAATACGAGCGGAGGTTGCCACCCGCCCAACCCTTCTTCGATAATTGCAGCCGCCGCAAGAATCGCCTCTTCCGCGTACGGTCGACCGATGACCTGCACGCCTATAGGTAAGCCGCTCGCGGTTTGTCCCGCGCGAACGACAACTGAGGGAAGGTCAAATACATTTAATGCCTGCGAGTAGCTGAACGCACGAAATACACTGATCGACCCCCCACCGACATCGACCCTTTGAGCGCCGTGTTCGAAGGCCGCAGTCGCTCCCACCGGAGCAACGATGAACGGAGTCGTCTCCATCCACTCCAGCAACTGTTCACGTAGATTGTTGCGTTCGCGTAGCACCTCGCTGTCTGGTGACGCAAAAAGCGTCTCAGAAGAAGTCTCAAGGATTCTTCGAGCCGCCGGACCTGCTTCCACTTCTCGACCTCGATAAAAGCGTCGCAGTTCCACAGCAGATGTTTTTGCGAAGAGGCTGATCCACAAGCGCGAAGCATACTCGACGCCCGGCGGCCGTTCCTCAGCTGTCACCATCCCTGCCGAAGCCAATGCGTTCATTCCAGAGCGCACAGCGATTCCGGTCTCCGCTGACACTGGAGTCACACCGTCGTAGTCATACCAACCCACGCGCAACCCTGCGAGATCAAATCGAGCCGGAACTGTTTCAGCGTTCTGCTGAGCGAGAACATTGAATAGCAGTGATAGATCTTTAACGTGCCGCGCCAGTGGACCAATACACGCACCGAAGCTGAGCGTGCCGGGCGTACCAGGCATATGTCCATCCATCGGGATGCGTCCACTCGTTGGCCGCAAGCCGGCAATGCCACAGAAGTGTGCCGGCACACGGATCGAACCGGACAGATCGCTTCCTAAGCCTGCCGGCGAAAGGCACGCGGCGATCGCTGATGCCTCTCCGCCACTCGATCCTCCAGATGTTCGTCGTAGGTCGTACGGATTATTTGTCCTGCCAAAGATCAGGTTATCAGTCTCATAAGGAATCGCCATCTCGGGTGTGTTCGTTTTACCCAAAATGACTGCACCCGCAGCTTTGAGACGCTGCACAACAGTCGCGTCTGTCGCAGGCAGATAATCGGCGCGAAGACGCGACCCGCTTGTTGTCCGCAGCCCGGCAGTCTCGATCGTATCTTTGATGGTGATGGGAACACCATGCAGCGGGCCAATAACTTCGCCGCGCAGCAGAGCGGCTTCCGCCTCAAGCGCTTGATTTCTTAGATCGGGAGCAAGGCTGACGATCGCATTCAGTGAAGGATTGAAACGTGCGATGCGATTCAGATAGGCGTCGGCAACTTCCACCGGAGATACCTGCCTTGACCTGATCAGGCCCGCAAGCTCGTGCGCAGATAGTTCTGTTAACTCGTTGGGGTGCACTCGTCTTCTCTGAAACCAGTATCAATCGATCACTGACCTAACTATACAACGTGGGTCGCGGCAGCCTGTCAAATCACGATTCCGGTCAATCAATTCAGACTTTCAACCTGACCGACCCAGGGAATTCAGTCTGACCGCCCGGGTCAGTCATGACCGGTCATTTTTGCCCGTGACGAGGGAATTCCTAATAAAGAGCAGGAGACTTTGGGGGTGCATGGTCGGCACGGTCGTTGCCAATAGGTCTGCGCGAGCCATGGTCCCACCATTGCCCCGGACGAAGCTCAACCACCGGTACGCGAAAGGCATCAGCCTCATTACCAAGTACCAAGACATCTACGGACTCGGCGTAGTACTCGGTGACGGCATTCTCATCTCTGATGGAGTCGTGCTTGGAGACGGCATCCTGATCTCCGATGGCGTTGTCCTCGGCGACAACATCATCACAGCGACGGCGTGGTGCTCGGGGACGGTGTCGTTCTCGGCGACAGCGCAGTACAGGCAATGAAAGGCATGCTCAATGGCGACAATACTGCGTCGATGAAAGCCCGATAGTTCGGCCGGGACTATTCCCGGAATCTCAGTTCACAAGATCCTTCCATGTCTGTAACGAAAATACGAGAAGAAGAGTCAGGGCCACCCCTCACCGCGCTTGTAAGCGGAGAGAGGTCTCTGCGTGTTGCCCTGCTAACGGAAGCGGACACTGAAGAGGTTCTTGAGTTTCTTTCCCCCCGGCCCATTCACACGGTTTATCTTGCCAGTCTCGTTCGGGACAATGGCATCAGCAGTCCACTCAATCGCGGCTCGTTCTTCGGATGTCGCGATCAGCGGGACTTGCTTACCGGTGTTGCGCTCATCGGACACGCAACGATCATCGAGACCGAAAATGAAAGTTGTATTGAGGCCTTCGCTATGCTCGCGAAGAGCTCCTCGCTCGGCCACCTGATCCGCGGCGAACAGGAAAAGGTGAAAACATTTTGGAGCTACTACGCCAAAGGCAATCACGCCGCCCGACTGCTCTGCGGGGAACTACTGCTGGAATTGAGATCGATTCCTGGAGTTACCGAGATTGTTCCGGGCTTGCGGCTCGCAACGATGTCCGATCTGGACATAGTGGTGACGGTAAATGCGGAGATGGCTTGCGATGAGAGCGGTGTCAATCCGCTTAAAAGAGATGCACAGGGTTTTCGCGACCGCACTGCACTTCGCATAGGAAAGGGGCGCGTTTGGGTTTGGGTTGAAGAGGGCCAGTTGCTGTTTAAGACCGACATCATTGCTGAGACTCCTCAGACGATATACGTCGAGGGAGTTTATGTAGAGCCGCAACATCGCAGCCGTGGTTATGGCCTGCGTTGCATGTCACAGCTCGCTGGCATGCTGCTCCAGCGCACCAACTCAATTTGTCTGACAGTCAATGCGAAAGCTGACGACACACAACGATTTTATAGGCGCGCCGGGTACGAGGTGGCGAGCCGTTACGACACGATCTATTTGCAGTCTGACTCGATTAGTTGAGAGACGAAAATGTTATTGCGCGCAAAACCAAGATTCACTAATCCGTACAAATGTACCGTTGTTGCAATCGGCGCGCTCGTCCTTTGCTATTCCCTGTTCAACCTCACGACGACCCAAATCGACCTGCGCTTCGTGCTGTTGCTCGCGATGACAGTGATCATTAGCTCGACACTCGCAATTCAAATTCCCCGAGTCAACACGAACATCACTGTTTCCGATACGTTCGTCTTCCTGGCGATTCTACTTTACGGCGGTCCGGCTGCCGTGCTGCTGGCAACCGCTGAGGGACTCAGTTCGGGCTTCCGCATCAGCAAGAAACCGATCACGTATCTCTTCAACGCGGCAGTAATGACTTGCTGTACCTTTATGACTGCCGGAGTGTTGCACCTGGCGTTCGGCAGCTACTCGCAGTTAGGTAGACCCGACTTGATGGTGCTCGCGCTTTGCACAATGGCCGTCGTGCAATATCTCAGCAACACCGGAATCGTGGCCTTCGGACTGGCGTGCAAAGAAGACCAACCGCTCTGGCTGACGTGGCACAAGCACTATCTCTGGACTTCTATTACTTACTTTGCGGGGGCGTCAGCGGCGGGCACAATTCTGTACTTCGGTGACACGTGGGGTTTCTACGCGCTGATTGCAGCGATTCCCGTGATCAGCATTGTCTACTTCACCTACTACAAATACCTCGAGGACATTCGGGTAACTTCGGCGCAGGCCGAGAGCGCAGAGCACGGTCGTGCCGAAGCCGAGCGTACCCGCGCCGAGCAGGCGGAGAACCACATCGAGGAGCTCAGCCGATACATCGCAGAACAAGAGCGCATTTCCCATGCTCTTGAAGAGAGTAAGGACCACTTTCGGCATGCTGCCTTTCACGATGCCTTAACTGATTTGCCGAACAGGGCCTTGCTGACGGAACACATCAAGCTGGCGATCGAACGACCGCGCGGCCGAGATGAGCAACTATTCGCATTGCTGTTTCTTGACCTGGACCGGTTCAAGAACATCAACGACAGCCTCGGGCATATCGCGGGGGATCAGTTGCTGACGGCGACTGCGCGCTGCCTCGAAGAATGCATGCGTCCGATGGATACCGTGGCGCGGCTGGGCGGCGATGAATTTGCGATTCTGCTCGACGGTCTCGAGAATCAGGATCATGCTGTGCTGGTGGCCGAAAGAATTCAGCAGGCGTTGACCCGTCCCGTCAACCTGAATGGGCACGAGGTCTACATCACCGCGAGTATCGGGATCACGCTGAGCACAGGCGGTTACAGCGATCCGGAAAACGTTTTGCGTGATGCCGACACGGCTATGTATCGTGCGAAAGAGAGCGGCAAGGCGCGTTTTGAAATGTTCGACTTCTCCATGCACTCGCATGCCGTCGCCCTGCTGCAGCTGGAAAATGATCTGCGGCGAGCAATCGAGCGCGAAGAGTTTCAGGTCTATTACCAGCCGATCATGAACCTGGGAAATGACGAGATTGCCGGATTCGAGGCACTTGTTCGTTGGAATCACCCTGAGCGCGGGCTCGTTCCCCCGGGCGACTTCATTCCAACTGCGGAAGACACCGGCTTGATTGTAGACATCGGCCGATTCGTACTGCGTGAGTCATGCCGGCAGATGCAGGAATGGCAGACGACAATTCCTTCGAAGGAACTGACGATCAGCGTCAACCTGTCCGGCAAGCAGTTTGCCCAGCCAGACCTCGTGGACCAGGTGAAGCAGATCCTCGATGAGACCGGACTTGACGCCAAGTATCTCAAACTCGAGATCACTGAAAGCGTAGTGATGGAGAACGCTGAGATAGCCAGCACGATGTTAATGCAGCTCTGCAACCTCGGCGTCCATCTCTGCATTGACGACTTCGGAACTGGATACTCATCGCTGAGCTATCTGCACCGCTTTCCGGTGAAGACACTAAAGATCGATCGTACCTTCATCGGCCGCATGGGACCGACGGGCGAAAACTCTGAAGTAGTGAGAACTATCAACACCCTCGCAAGCAATCTGGGTATGGTTGTCGTCGCCGAAGGCGTGGAAACAGAGGAACAATCGGCCCAGCTGAAGGCGATGAAATGCGGTTTTGGCCAGGGCTACCTGTTTGCGCGTCCTCTGGAAGCAGAAGCCGCTGCGATCTTTGTTCGCGATCATCAACCTTTCATGTTGGAGACTCTGATTGGAGCGGGCGTACTCGGGTCGCGACTCGATCTGCTTAACTAATTCATTCTTGTGTGCTGCTGCTTCGCCCTCGGCGTTCAATCGCCGGGGGCTTTTTTTGTAACACAAAGTGTTGGCTTGCGCTTCCGGTGAATGCCATTCATTCCTCGCAGAGCGACAGTTTGCGTTAGAAAACCAGCGGAAGCACCGGGACCGCAGGCGTCTCGGCAGCATGGTTGGAATGGCACACCCTCTGGGTTGTCAATTAGTCCTTGAGTGAACGCGCTGCTTGAGTCGGGCGAGACGCCCGCAGTCTCTTGAACAAATGGAAATTGGCTTTCACTCGAACTGAAGCTCCGGAATAAGCCCCTCATTTTGCTTTTCTTCGTCAGTTCACTATAATTTGATCGTTCTGATTATTCTCTTATTCAACCTGCCTGATTCACGATTGTTGGCTCCGGTGCTAACGCTCGACGGCAAAGGAGTGCGTGCTTGGCGATTCATTTGAGCAGGACCTTTGTCTTGCGCAAGCTGCATCAGCTTTCCGGGATCGTGCCACTCGGTATCTTCATTCTGGAGCATTTCTATACGAACTCGAAGGCCCTCACCGGCCCCGCCGATTTCAATAACGCAGTAAAAGATCTTCAGTCGATTCCCTACATCATCTTTGTTGAAGTGATCGGCATCTTTATTCCGCTGATTTACCACGCCATTTACGGTCTCGTAATCACGATGGAGACGCGGCCCAACAATCTTAACTACCCCTATCCGCGAAATTGGTTTTACCTGATCCAGCGAATCACGGGTGTAATTCTCTTTTTCTTCATTACCTTCCACGTGCTTAATTTCAGGTTTGGTTTGGTACCGGGACTGAATACCATTTCCGTCGCCCAAAATCCGGGGATGGCTTTTGATATTGTCTCGCGCGAGTTTCATATGATTCCGATCTTCATCATCTACGTAGTCGGGATCGCAGCAACCTGTTGGCATCTCGCCAACGGCATCTGGCTGTTCATGGTCGACTGGGGCATCACAATCGGCGAACGCGCACAGCGTCTGACAGGCTATGCCTGCATCGGCTTCGGAGTGTTTCTCTTTCTGGTTGGGTTGAATGCCGCGTTGGCCTTCGTAATGAAGGGTGGACTGCTCGGGGGAATTCTCTAACACGATGGCAAGCAACGGAATCAAGATAGCGATTGTTGGCGGGGGCCTTGCCGGCCTTGCAGCAGCGATGAAGATCGCCGAGGCCGGTCATTCTGTCGATCTCTTCTCAGTCGTGCCCGTGAAACGCTCGCACTCAGTTTGCGCGCAAGGCGGAATCAACGGCGCCGTGAACACCAAGGGCGAAGGCGACTCGACCTGGGAGCACTTTGACGACACCGTGTACGGTGGCGACTTTCTCGCCAACCAACCGCCCGCGAAAGCCATGTGCGAAATGGCGCCTTCGATCATCTACCTTTTCGATCGTATGGGAGTGCCCTTCTCTCGTACTCAGGAAGGTCTGCTCGACTTCCGGCGGTTCGGAGGAACAAAGCATCACCGTACGGCATTCGCCGGCGCTTCTACGGGTCAGCAGTTGCTCTACGCTCTTGATGAACAGGTGCGCCGTTTTGAAGCTGAAGGAAAAGTTAAGAAGTATGAGCACTGGGAAATGCTTTCACTTGTGCTCGACGACCATCAGGTATGTCGCGGGCTCGTGGCCATGGACTTACAAACCCTCGAGTTGAAAGCCTTTGCTGCGGACGCCGTCATTATGGCGACAGGCGGCCCTGGTCTGATCTATGGCAAGTCTACGAACTCGATGGTCTGTACCGGTAGCGCCGTCGGAGCCTGTTATCAGCAGGGCGCGAAATACGCGAACGGAGAATTTATTCAGGTCCATCCGACTTCGATACCCGGGGAAGACAAGCTGCGACTGATGTCTGAATCGGCTCGCGGCGAAGGCGGACGCGTCTGGGTTCCGCGACAGCAGGGTGACGCGAGATCGCCTTCGGCAATACCGGAGAAAGAGCGCTGGTACTTCCTCGAAGAGAAATATCCTGCTTACGGCAACCTGGTTCCGCGCGACATCGCGACACGCGAGATATTTCAAGTCTGCATTGATGGCAAAGGAGTCGGCGGGCAGAACCAGGTTTTTCTCGATCTCACGCACATTCCGGCGGAGACACTCGATAGGAAACTGGGCGCCATTCTCGAAATCTACGAGATGTTCGTGGGAGACGATCCGCGCCATGTGCCGATGCGCATTTTCCCCGGCGTGCACTATTCCATGGGCGGGATGTGGGTCGACTACAACCAGCGCACGAATATTTCAGGGCTACTTGCAGCCGGTGAGTGCGATTACTCGATTCACGGCGCAAACCGTCTGGGCGCGAACTCGCTTCTCAGCTGTGTCTACGGTGGATTCATTGCGGCACCCGCGGCGATTGAATGGGCGGGGAACGTAGAGCGTAACGGCGCCAACGGGTCAGGCATCTATGAACAGGAACTGCGACGTCAGCAAGAGACCAACGATTCCCTGATCAAACAGAGCGGTAAAGAGAACCAGTACGTGCTGCACCAGGAGCTGGGCAAGTGGATGACCGACAACGTCACCGTTGTTCGTTACAACGAGAAGTTAAAAGCGACTGACGATAAGTTATTGGAATTGATGGATCGGTACAAACGCATCTCAATTAACGATTCAAACCTGTGGGCGACCATGGCATTGCCACATGCACGGCATCTGGACAACATGCTGGAGCTGTCACGGGTGATAACGCTGGGCGCCTTGAATCGCAACGAATCGCGCGGGGCGCATTACAAACCCGAATTCCCTCAGCGCGACGATGCAAACTTTTTGAAGACGACAATTGCCGAGTACTCGGACGAAGGTCCGGTGATTTCTTACGATGCGGTGGATGTGTCCCTGATCCCTCCGCGCAAGCGTGATTACAGCAAATCGAAATGAAGTCGTAAATCATGAATCGCAAACCGTGAGTCGTAAACAGGGAGTCCTAACAGAGAGCGAGTGATTAGACCGAGCATTACTATGATTCCAAATTAACGATTCCCAGTTCACGATTTACGATTCACGAACCAATAATCATGGAAACTGACAAGAAATCGCGCACCCCGCCAAAGAGTGTTGAGATTCATATCAAGCGGCGCCCGAATCCGGACGCGCCCGCTCACTGGGAAAGGTTTGAAATTCCCTATCGGCCCAACCTCAACATCATTTCGTGTTTGATGGAGATCCAGAAAAATCCCGTCACTCAGGAAGGCAATCCCACGACACCGCCAGTCTGGAGCATGAACTGTCTGGAACAGGTGTGCGGTATTTGCACGATGGTGATTAATGGACGCGTGCGCCAGTCATGTTCCGCCCTCGTGGACAATCTCGACTTGCCGATCAAGCTCGAGCCGATGACCAAGTTCCCGAACGTACGCGATCTGGTAGTCGATCGCTCGGCAATGTTCAATCACCTGAAGCGCGTTCACGCCTGGATTGAACTCGACGGCACTCATGATTTGGGACCCGGCCCAAGAATGGATCAGGAGCTGGTCCAGGAACGTTATGCCTATTCACGTTGCATGACCTGCGGCTGTTGCCTTGAAGCATGTCCGCAGTATGACGGCGATCAGTACATCGGCCCACAAGCGATTGCCCAGGTTCGGCTCTTCAACATGCATCCCACCGGCAAGATGACACGCGATCAGCGTTTGGAAGCGCTGATGGGCGACGATGGCATCACCAACTGCGGCGACGCGCAGAACTGCGTCAAGGTTTGTCCGATGAATATTCCCCTCACCAAGGCGATTTACGAAGAGAACCGCGAGACGGTTGTGCACGGTCTCTTTGGCTGGCTGCGAAAATAGTTTTGTCGCTAATCAATGAAGAGGGCCGGTGATGCGTTCACTGGCCCTCGTTCTTTTGGAGCTGGAGGAGCGTAACAATCGACATTCGATTCCGAGTTCATCCGCGCTCTAGAGTTGGAGACGGTTCCCTCTCCTCACGTTTCTGACAATTTCGCAGCCACTGCTTCGTTGAAAGCGATTGCCAGCGGGCCGGACTTCGAATTTCACGGCGGACTAATTAAAGAAGATGAAATGCGGCGAGCGCTGCTTTAGTTGAGTTTCACAAAAAGTCGAGATGCGGCGCCAGAAGACTTCCAAACTGTGATTTCATTGCGTGAGGACTCTTTTGTGGAAGGCCAACTTGTTTGACGAATAAACAAGAGCGGCGCACTTTAGTTTGCTGGAAAGTTAATGGCGACCGATAGAACTATATGCCCAGGACGTTGAGCAACTCCTGTACGCTTGCCGCGCTCTTTTGCAACGCAATACGCTCCTCGGCGGTGAGATTGATTTCGATAATCTGTTCCAGCCCGCGCGCCCCAAGCTTGCATGGAACCCCCACGTAAAGTCCATTTACGCCGTACTCACCCTCAAGGTATGCGGCGCACGGTAGAATCTTCTTCTTGTCCTTCAGAATCGCTTCCGTCATCTCCACCGCCGCGGCTGAAGGCGCGTAGTAAGCCGAACCGGTCTTTAGCAGGGACACTATCTCCGCGCCCCCGTTGGCTGTGCGTTTCACGATCGCGTCTATCTGGTCCTTCGGTAACAACTCGGTAATGGGAATGCCGGCACAAGTCGAAAAGCGCGGCAGGGGAACCATCGTGTCACCGTGGCCGCCAAGCACGAATGCCGTCACGTTCTCAACCGAACAATTTAACGCCTCGGCAAGGAAACACCGCATGCGTGCTGAATCGAGAACACCGGCCATGCCAATCACGCGATGCTTGGGAAAGCCGGAACGACGCAATGCTACCTGACACATCGCATCGAGCGGATTAGAAACAACGATCAGAATCGATTCCGGCGAGCGCTTGACGACTTCGTCCACCACCTTCGAAACGATGTCGGCGTTCGTCTTCAAAAGATCATCACGGCTCATCCCAGGCTTACGCGGCAGGCCGGCAGTGATGATGACGACGTCGGAGTTCTCGGTGCCGTCATAGGAATTCAGTCCTGTTAGTCGCACATCAAAGCCTTCGATGGGCGCAGCCTGTGCGAGGTCCAGGGCCTTGCCCTGCGGCACGCCCTCAACGATATCGACGAGCATGACATCGCCCAACTCTTTTGCCGCCAGCCAGTGTGCGGCGGTGGCGCCAACGTTGCCGGCGCCTACCACGGTGATCCTGTTTCGTGCACCCATGAGTTTCGTCCTTTCACAAGGCAAAGAAGCGCGGACTTCAGCTCTGCCTGAGAGAAAATTTGTGCTGTCTAACGCAGACTGCAGTCTGTGCTAATGTTTTGTTTTGAAGTCGGGCGAGTGTACAAGCGGGCAAGAGAAAGTGTCAAGAAACCGACTTTTGCGCGTAGAACTTAGAATTTTGAGCTTTATCCTTACGCGTTGAGGCTTTGGTCTTCTACTCGGGACCCGACCCGCAGAACTTGATCGAGAATAAACGCTGTGAGTTTCACTTCATTCCTCAGAAAGCTCTTTGGGCGCGATCAGGTTGCCCAAAAATTGACATCAGACTTTGATTCGGCAGTGAATGAAGTTGATCCCTTTGATCCGTTCCCCGAAACTGTCGAGATCCCAATTACCGACATCATCGATCTTCATACGATTCAACCTCGCGATATAAAGCGAGTTGTTGAAGAGTATCTGCACCAGGCGCGGCAGCGACGCTTTAGCACTGTCAGGATCATTCATGGCAAAGGCATTGGGGTTCAGCGTGAGATGGTGCGCGTAATCCTCGAGCGCACGACGTTTGTTGCTGACTTCACCGATGCGCCACCACACGCAGGAGGATTAGGAGCAACGGTGGTTCGGCTGAAGCCCCATTAGATTTCGGACTCGGCGGAAGTTCGATCAAAGCGATGGCAGATGATTTCCATATCGCGGACGTGGCTCTCGTCATGCTCCTGCATCATCTCCAGCAACTTCCCGAGGCTAATAGTACCGACGCCTTCCAGCGTGCCCTCACGGTGATACTGGTCTGTGGTCAACGCCTGGAGATTTTCAATGTTGTTTGCGCGCGCAAGCCTGAACGACTCAACGGCTGGATTCAAATCCTCGCGGTTGTAATCACGCTCGGCTGCCAGACGGCCTCCATCGACGTTTGGCAGTAGCGGTTCAGCCTCCGCAAGGATGCGAGAAATCCGCACGGTGTATCCTTCGATCTCGATATCGCGCAGGTGACAGATGTTCTCAAGCGCAGAGAATTCGTCGGGAGAGTCTCTTGACCGCAGTTGTGGATCCGAAAGACGGCTGACCAGACGAGCAATCATTCCAGTAGTTCTTCCCAGGGCTGCAATGGTGTCGTGTGGCGCTGCCGGATTCATCGCGAATAGAATAACTTGGAACTTGGAACTTTCATGTCTGGGTTATCTTTTGAAAACCTTCTTTGGTATTTTAACGTTTGAAGACTAGCGATTCACGAACATCAAAAAGCGAATGTCTACAGCTGAAGCTACACTGCAAACAAACATCACTCAAGCTCGCGCGCGCCTCGATGACTGGGTAAAGGAAGTGGTTCAGTGGCATTTCGATCCCGCTACGGGATGCCCGTTCTGGTTGGAGTACGCCGCAAAACTTGGCTGGGATCCACGCACGCAGATCAAAACCTATGAAGATCTCGCGAAGCTGGGCCCGTTTCAGGACGAATGGCTGCGCGGCGGTCCCGTCCGACGTTGGGTGCCACGAGGTTATGCCGACCGACCGGTCTACACATTTGAAACTGGGGGCAGTACGGGCGTTCCAAAATCTCGGATCAACATCGAGGATTTTCGTCTCGACTACGAGGCTTTCAGTCCTACCTTGCCTGACGAATTCTTTCCCAAAGGTGCAGACTGGTTGTCACTCGGCCCAACTGGGCCACGCCGTCTACGTCTAGCCATCGAACATCTCGCCCAGTTTCGCCGCGGCATCTGCTTTATGGTGGACCTGGATCCGCGCTGGGTCATCAAACTTTTGAAGATGGGCCAGGCAAAGATGGCCGAGCAATACAAGCAGCACGTGGTCGAACAGGGACTCACTCTGTTACGTGCTCACGACAATATTCGTTGCCTCTTTACTACCCCCAAACTTCTGGAAGCGCTTTGCGAAAAGATTTCGCTCAAGAAGCTCGGAATCACCGGAGTCTTTTGCGGCGGCACCGAAATGACTCCGCAGTTTCATCGGTTCGCGGTGGAAGAGTTGCTCGAAGGAGCATATTTTGCTCCGACCTACGGCAACACTCTGATGGGGCTTGCGGTACATAAGCCGCGCGATCAGAAGGACAACTTTGCGGTTATCTACTATCCGCCGTTGCCGCGCGCAACGATTGAAGTGGTTGATCCAGACAACCCGGATCGAGTTGTGGACTATGGCAAGACCGGGCGCGTGCGACTGACTACGCTGACGAAGGAATTCTTCATGCCGCGTTTTCTCGAACGCGATGAGGCGGAGCGTGAGCCGCCGTGCGAACTCTATCCCTGGGACGGCGTTCGCAACGTCCGGCCGTTTTCAAGATTGCAAACGTCCGTTGTCGAAGGAGTCTATTAATGCCGATTGGCAATTGCCGATTACCGCTTGGAGCTCGGACTAATCAGCCGCGAATGCACGCGAATAAACCCGGATTAGAACAACCTATAAAAAGCTGGAGAATGGAACTATTCGGAGGTTCGAACAAATCTTCTCTGAGAGTTGGCTGCTGATCCGCAGGCATCCGCGGTAATCCAGGGCTAATAAACTCTTTCAATCAGCAATCGGCAATAGCAAATCGACAATGACCCATATCCCGATCTTACGACAAGGTGCGCCCTACAAGAGTCTCGACGTCGCGCGCGTCGTCCATCATCAGACGCGGGAACCGTTCGTCGAGATCAGCCACGCCAACGCAGGTCTAATCAGAAGAGACCTGCGCGATCAGAAAACGGGCCGGAAGAAACTCGCCGCATTGTCCACCGCCGAACTAATCCAGATCTGCAGCCGTGCGGCGGAACACTTCGCCAATGATTCCCTTTCTCTCGGTGACGAAACGCAAACGCCGGAAGACTACATACAACAGGTTTCGGCCACTACGGGCATGCCGTTCGTCCTGGCGCGACGCAACATGGCAAAGATTCAAGGTGTCCTTGCACAGGCCGGCAATGTGCTCAACGGTCTGACGAGAAACATCGATTGGGAAATACTCGATCGAGGATTCGGTGAGGTTAAAAAGCAGGCGTTGAGTTTCTATCCGCGCACTGACTCGCTCGGCGTCGTTCTTCCCAGCAACTCACCGGGGGTGCACTCTCTCTGGATTCCTGCGGTGCCGCTGAAGATTCCACTTGTGCTCAAGCCCGGCAGCGCCGAACCCTGGAGTCCCTATCGGATCATTCAGGCTTTCATTCGGGCCGGTGCACCGCGCGAGGCATTCAGTTTCTACCCTACGGACCACGCCGGCGCCGGAGAGATTCTAAGAAACTGCGGTCGCGGGATGATCTTCGGCGATGCTACTTCGACGGGTCTCTGGAGCGGCGATCCCCGCATCGAGATTCATGGGCCGGGATTCAGCAAGATCGTGATCGGCGAAGATTGTATCGACGATTGGGAGCAGTATCTCGACGTCATCGTCCGGTCGATCGCAGACAACGGCGGCCGCTCCTGCATCAATGCCTCCGGAATCTGGGTACCTCGGCATGCCGAGGAGATTGCCGAAGCGCTCGCTAGGAGATTGGCGCAAATGAGCCCGCGCTCCGCTGACGATGAAGCAGCACAGCTCGCGCCGTTCGCTGATCCCAACACGGCCGCGCGTATCTCTCAGCTGATCGACCAGGGCTTAACTGAGACGGGAGCGCGTGAGGTGACGTCGTCGTTTCGCCAGGGCGAACGCGCGGTCACGAAAGACGATTGTTCTTTCCTCTTGCCGACAATCGTTCTCTGCGACGGTCCGCAGCACCCGCTGGCCAACAAGGAGTTTCTCTTTCCCTTCGCCAGCGTCGTAACCGTTTCACAGGATCAGATTCCCGAAGCGCTGGGGCCGAGTCTCGTCGTGACCGCGATCACTTCCGATCCTGATCTGATTAGCAGACTCGTCACCTCCCCAAACGTCGACCGGCTAAACATCGGACCGGTACCGACGAGCCAGATCAGCTGGGACCAACCGCACGAGGGCAATCTCTTCGAGCACCTCTACGCGCGTCGCGCTTTCCAACGCGCGGTTGCGTAGGACGGACATTCCTGTCGTCCTGCTAACTGGAGCTGAAGGTTCAAGGGAAGAACTGGCCGCGGATCTGCGCGGATGACACGGATTGGAAATGAACAGATTGGAGTAGGACAGACATTCCTGTCTGTCGGCGTGGCGTTCAGTGGAGTACCAAAAAAGACATCTTAGTTTTCAGTAGAACCAAAGGACCGAAAGGGATCTACGTTTGACCCGGCAGGAATGCCTGTCCCAATAAACTTTGAAGATTCTTTATCTCACAGGAGGAGCCGGGCAGATGTACTGCGGCAGTTGCTTGCGCGACAACGCTCTGGCGACAGAGCTGCTCGCGCGCGGACACGATGTAACACTCTTGCCGGTCTACACGCCGACCCTCACAGATGAGACCAACGTTAGTGGTGATAAGGTTTTCTTTGGCGGTATCAGCGTCTATCTCGAGCAGTACGTTCCCCTCTTTCGTAACTCGCCTCGTTGGCTCGATCGCCTTTGGGATTCGACGCCGATGTTGCAGCTCGCTTCGCGACGTTCAATCTCAACCAGCCCGAAGATGCTGGGCGAGTTGACTGTTTCGATGCTTAAAGGCGAGGCGGGCTTTCAACATAAAGAGATCGACAAACTGTTGCATTGGTTGCGGGACGAAGGATTGCCCGATCTGATTAGCATTCCTTACACGCTCCTGCTCGGCTTGGCGAAACCCATCAGCGAGGCGTTAGGCCGGCCGATCTGCTGCACGCTGCAAGGTGAGGATCTATTTCTCGAGGAATTGCACGAACCCTATCGCAGCGAAGCCAAGACGCTGATCAAGTCCAGCATCAAATACGTCGATCTGTTTATCGCCGTCAGTCACTACTACGCGGAGTTCATGCCGACCTATCTGGAAATCCCCGCCGAGAAAATCAGCGTCGTGCCTTTAGGCATAAACCTGCAAGGCTATGCGACGGGATCTAAAGAACGTTTAGCGCCTTTCACTGTAGGTTTCTTTGCGCGCGTTGCACCCGAGAAAGGGCTGCATGTGCTCGCCGATGCCTATCGCCGGATGCGCAAGAGTGGCGAATTGCCAGGGGGCCGGCTGGAAGCAGCGGGCTATCTGGCCCCCGAACATCAAAAGTATTTGAGCGACATTAAAAAGGAAATGCAGGATGCGGGTCTTGCTGATGAGTTTCATTACCGCGGCGCGCTTAATCGCGAACAGAAGATCGCGTTCCTGCAAACTCTCGACGTGCTTTCAGTGCCCGCAACGTATGATGAGCCCAAGGGGATGTTCCTTCTGGAGGCGATGGCCTGCGGTATTCCAGTCGTTCAACCGCGGCGCGGCGGCTTCACAGAAGTAATCGAAAAGACTGGTGGTGGGTTGCTGGTAGCGCCGGATGATCCCGAAAGCCTGGCGAGCGGCGTGCTGCAGATGTTTCGCAAACCGGCCCTGGCAAAGGAACTGGGGGCGAACGGTTTTCGAAAGGTGCGCGAGCACTATAGCGTCGCGCACATGGCCGATCGCGCGGTGGAAGCTTACCAGAGTGTGTTGAAGAAATAGGCCGCGGACTTGATGTGAGTGAGGTGGCAAGCGCAGCGCGAGACCGCTTTGGATTCGTAACGCAAAGCATTTTTAAGCAAACAACCAAAGCGCCGGCGACGCTTCGCTCTGCCGGCGCACTCCAAAAGGTGATTCTTGTGCTGAAGGTTGAGAACGTCTCGAAAGAATATCCCACGCCGAGTGGACCGCTCAAAATCGTCTCCGAGGTCTCGCTTTCTCTTTCGCGTGGTGATGCCGTTTCGATTATGGGGCCATCCGGAAGCGGAAAGAGCACGCTGCTCTACATCATGGGAGCGCTTGAACCACCCAGCAGCGGCACAGTCACTCTTGATGGTCAAAATCCTTTTCAACTGAAAGAGAAAGCCCTCGCCGCCTTCAGAAACAAAGAGATCGGTTTCATTTTCCAGGACCACTGCCTGCTGCCGCAGTGCTCTGTACTGGAGAACGTTTTGACGCCGACACTCGTTTCGACAAGCAGCGACGATGCAGTCGAGCGTGCGCGAGTGTTGCTCGGGCACGTTGGCCTCGGCGATCGGTTGGACCATCGACCCGCAAAACTCTCCGGCGGCGAGAAGCAGCGTGTTGCGCTCGCCCGCGCTCTCATTACTAAACCGCAACTATTACTGTGCGATGAGCCTACCGGAAACCTCGATCACAAAGCGGCCGACGTGGTCGCCTCTCTGCTACTGGAACTTCACGGTCAACAGGAAACGATTCTCGTGGTAGTAACGCACAGCGCCGAGCTGGGCTCGCGCTTTCCTGTTCGCTACGAATTAATCGATCAGCAGCTGCGGCAGTTGTAATGCAGACCAACCAACTACTCAGACGAAATCTCACGCATTACTGGCGCACAAATCTGGCTGTCGTGCTCGGTGTGGCAACTGCTGTGGCCGTACTCGCCGGAGCGTTACTAGTCGGTGACTCAGTGCGCGCAAGCCTGCGCGACTTGTTTGTGCAGCGACTAGGCCAAACCGAATATGTCATCACCGCACCGGGCTTCTTTCGTGAGCAGCTCAACGATGATCTGCAAAAGGATGGCGCTTTAGTCCAGATCGGACTGGGGGATATTTGTCCGCTTATCGAAGTCGCAGGCAGTGTCACGCTCGAGACGAACAAGTCACGCGCCGGTGATGTTCGCGTCTACGGAGTCGATCCCAGGTTCTGGGAATTTCATGGACGCGATAAGTTAGCGCCGCAAAACAATGAAGTATTCTTGAGCGAGAGTTTGGCGAAAGAGTTGCAAGGCAAGTCAGGCGATTCCCTGCTAGTTCAACTGAAGAAACCATCTGACGTGCCAATCGAATCGCTGTACGGCGAAAAGGAAAACGTCGGCAGCACTTTGCGGCTAACTATTGGAAAGACTTTAACTGCGGATCAACTCGGCGAGTTCTCGACCCGTCCCCAACAGGCTGCCGTGCGCGCAGTATTTGTATCACTTAAGCGGTTACAAAAAGAATTTGACAAGCAGGGGATGGTAAACGTGCTGCTTGTGTCCAGATCCAAAGACAGTGCCGGCCTTTCGGAATCAGAAAGGACAGCAGCACTTTCGGACCTGCTAAAAAAGCGAGTCGACTTAGAGGATTACAACATCAAGTTGAGGTTGCTGGATGAGACCCGGGGAATTTCGCTCGAGCGCACAAGCACGCTTCTTAATGACAAGTTGGCGGAGACGGCTCGCGTCACAGCCGAGGCGTTGCCCGCGCGTTCAACTCCCGTTCTGTCCTATCTCGTTAACAGCATCACATCAGGGAGCCGAACGATTCCCTATTCGTTGGCGACGGGTGTGAATGATGCGACCTTTAAAGAACTCCAAGCGTCGGACCGAACCCGACAATTACTCCACATTGCTGCTGCCCAGACCTCGTCGCCGATTATCTTGAACGAGTGGGCTGCGCGCGACCTCGGCGTGAAGCAGGGCGAGCCGGTTTCCCTTGAGTACTTCATCTGGAACGAAGGCGGTCACCTCGAAACAAAGTCGGCGCAGTTCCAGGTCGCTGCAATCGTTCCGCTACAGGGTCTCGCTGCCGACAAGGATTTAGTGCCGGAATACCCGGGCATCACCGGATCGGAGAACCTCTCGGATTGGGATCCTCCGTTCCCAGTGGATCTGAAGCGAGTGCGCAAGCAGGACGAGGACTACTGGCACCAGTATCGCGCCACGCCGAAAGCTTTTCTCCCTCTTGGAAAAGCACAGACGCTTTGGCAGTCGCGCTTCGGCGTGTTGACCTCAATCCGTATCCTTCCCGACGCGAAGGTTCCGATCAACAGCATGCTCGACGCTTACCGGCGGAGCTTCACACGCGCGCTGGATCCTTCCGCGATGGGCTTCGCTGTGATTCCTGTACGGGCGCAGGGCCTTGCATCAGCGCAAGGCGCAACTGACTTCGGCGAATACTTTCTCTACTTCAGTTTCTTTCTTGTGATCTCTGCGCTCCTGTTGACCGCACTCTTCTTTAAGCTCGGAATCGAACAGCGATTGCGCGAGATCGGGTTGCTGCAGGCAGTGGGATTTCCCGCCGCCAAAATTCGCTCATTGTTTCTGGCAGAAGGGATTGTGCTCTCCGTGGTCGGAAGCTTGCTCGGGCTGGTGGGTGCTTTTGCTTACGCCGAGTTGCTGATGTTCGGTCTAAGGACGTGGTGGGTAGACGCGGTCGGGACGAAGCTGCTCAGCTTGCATGTGTCGCCATTCTCGATTTTTGCGGGCGCTGCTGGGGGCATCGTTGCGGCGGTGGTCTGCGTCCTTTGGACATTGCGACGCCTGGGTAAGTCTTCAACGCGAAGTTTATTGACTGGACAAGTCGACTCAAAGCAGGAGGCGAAGACTCTGGGAGACGGGGATGCAGCAAGGCGGAGACGCGGCCAGAAAAGGGGGCGTGTACTTTCATCACTCCGCGTTGCCATACTCCTGACTGTTCTGGGCGTGTTGCTTCTAATCTCGAGCGCTGCGCATCTCGTCGGTCAGGCGGGCGGCTTCTTCGGCGGCGGAGTCTTATTGCTGAGCGCCTTTCTCTGTTATCAATCGGCGATACTCCGCAGGGGAGGGACTAACTCGATTCATGGAAAAGGTTGGTGGCCGGTTGCGCGGCTCGGCTTCAGGAACGCGACTTTTCGTTCGGGACGCAGCGTACTCTGTATCGCCTTGGTTGCCTCAGCGGCATTCATCATCGTGGCGGTCGACTCGTTCCGGCATCGCGCAGGCGATTTAGTACTAGAGAAGAAGTCCGGCAGCGGTGGTTTCCCGTTACTTGCAGATTCACTGCTGCCGCTCGTGCACGATCCAAACACCGAAGCAGGACGCGCGGCTTTGAATCTCACGAACGACAATTCCTCATCCTTGTCTAAAATCACGTTCACTCGATTTCGCGTTCGACCGGGGGACGACACCAGTTGTCTCAATCTTTACCAACCTACGAATCCGAAAATCATCGCTCCGAGACCAGAGTTCATTCAGGACAATCGGTTTGTGTTTAGCGATTCAATTGCCGGAACGAAGGAAGAAAACGAAAACCCCTGGCTACTTTTGAACCGGGAGTTTCCCGACGGCGCTATCCCAGTCATTGCAGATGCAAACTCACTGACTTATGTGCTGCATCTGAAGGTGGGCGATGATCTCGTCGTGCCGGCCGCTCGACCGCTGCGACTCCGGGTGGTTGGTGCGCTGGCTGACAGCATCTTTCAGAGTGAACTATTGATGTCAGAAGCGAATTTCGTGCATCTGTTTCCGGAGCAGGAGGGGTACCGCTTCTTCTTGATTGACACGTCCGCGCCGGAGCAGTCCGCAGCAGTTGCCGCAGCACTGGAAGATCGACTTACCGATTTCGGCTTCGATGTGGTGCCGACTAGTGAACGACTGGCGAGTTTCCATCGTGTTGAGAACACCTACCTCTCTACTTTCCAGATGCTCGGCGGATTGGGTCTGCTGCTGGGAACGCTGGGGATGGCCGCAGTGTTGTTACGAAATGTCCTGGAACGAAGACGTGAACTCGCTCTATTGCGCGCTGTTGGTTACAACTCTGAGCACTTCGCGTTAATGGTAGTCGCTGAGAATGCCTTCCTGCTTTTCTCCGGACTGATTACCGGAACTGTTTGCGCGCTGTTGGCGATTGCCCCCGTGTTTCTTTCTCGTCACGCACAGCTGCCCAGCATTTCTCTGGGCGTTCTGTTGCTTGCGGTATTAGTATCGGGCTTGACTGCGTCCATCGTTGCAACCTGGGCAACTCTGCGCTCGCCGCTGCTACCGGCGCTCAGGTCAGAGTAGAAGCGGTGTGAAAACTTAAGGCGTGTGGAATACCGCTGAAAGCGTTGGCTAATTTCAGCGTACTCCCTGTAACCGCCGTTCGCTCCGACGCCTCGGGACTGTCGGCGCACTCCATATAGCGAACAGCCTGGAGGTCTCATGAGTACTTCTCAAAGTAGATGGTCAATTAAGTTCTTTGCTGGGTTGTTAATGATAGCGCTCGCCTTTGGAGCCTTCGCTGCAACATCCCAAGCGCAGGAATCACACCTTGGCTCGGTTGATTTTCAAACCTCCGGCTCAAAAGAGGCGAACGCGCCTTTCCTTCGCGGTTTAGCGGCGCTCCATTCGTTTTGGTATGAAGAAGCGCTCGAGGCTTTTCGAGAGTCAACCAGGATTGAGCCTGATTTCATGATGGGTTACTGGGGCGAGGCGATGGCGCACAATCATCCGCTCTGGGGCGAGCAGGATACTTCCGCCGCACGTCAGGTAATCGCTAAGATCAAAGACACTCCGAAACTCTCTGACCGAGAGCGAGCTTATTTGAACGCGGTGAAGCTTCTTTATGCCGAAGGCGACAACCGCGCGCGCGACGAAGCTTATTCAGCAGCGATGGAAAAGATTTACACAACCTATCCTAACGACCTCGATGCTGCTGCTTTCTACTCGCTGTCACTGCTGGGCTTGGTGAGACCGGAAGACAAGAGTTATCGACTACAGGCGCGAGCCGGCGCAATCGCGTTGGCGATCTTTCAAAAGAACCCCAATCATCCTGGGGCCGCACACTACATCATTCATGCGTTCGACGATCCGGATCATGCCATTCTCGCATTGCCGGCGGCTCGGCTATATGCCGGCATTGCGCCTGAAGCACATCACGCGCGACACATGCCCGCGCACATCTTCCTGCAATTGGGAATGTGGCCGGAGGCGGCTGCATCAAATGAGTCGGCGTGGGAGGCTTCCGAATCCTGGATGAAGCGCAAGAATCTCTCCCCGAGCGTGCGCGACTATCACAGTCTGCATTGGCTGCTTTACGTCTACCTGCAACAGGGGCGTTATCGAAAAGCGGAAGAGCTGCTCGCGTTAATGAAGAAGACGATGGCGGAGACCACCTACGAAAACAAACTACGGCCGGGTTACTACGAAAGCAATTACGCCAATATGGCCGCCGCGTTTGTCGTCGAGACAGAGCGTTGGAGTTTGGCAAATACACTTTTTCCGGCAACTGATGCTCAAGCCGCGTCGAGCGAAGGGATGATGAGCGGCCACGGGCATGGAGCGGTGGTTCCGGCCTCAGCCAACGGGACTGTGGTCACGCGCACGTCAAGCAGTGGCCAGACCTTGCCACTTTTCATTCGATCCCTCGCATCTGCTTCTAACGGGTCGTTGACGAATCCGGCCGCAAGCACAAACACGGGCAGTGATCGCCAGCGAATTGGAGAACTGCAAGTAGACGCAGTGGCGGCTTCGATGAAGGGCGATCACGCCAGGGCTGCCGGACTGATGGTGGAAGCCATCAACCGCGCCGAGAAGTTGGGTCCACCTTCCGGGCCTCCCGGTCTGATCAAACCGCCGCTCGAACTATTCGGGGAATTGCTTTTGCGAGCGGGCAAGCCGGTCGAGGCAGCAGCACAGTTCAAAGCGTCGTTGCTCCGGCAACCAAATCGCGCGCGCTCGTTGTTGGGTGCAGCGCGCGCAGCGGACAAGCGTGGAGACCGGCCCGCAGCGGAAGCCGCTTACGCGAAACTTCTTGTACAGTGGCAGCAAGCCGATGCTGAGCTTCCAGAACTGCGCGAAGCACGGGAATACTTGAAGAAGAATTGATCTTGGATCTGGTCTAACTTTGCAATCCGCCTTTATCGGCGCGGCTATTTAAAAAGCGCCACTCCGTGCGCGCCCCTCGTTAGGGAAGAGGCGAGCATCGCAATCCCTCTGGTTATGCGACCAGGGGCGCCCACGGAGGGACACCGCTACCACCTCTGCGTAAGTCGGGCTGTTGTTGTCCGATAATTTCATGATCTGTCAGTCTAATATTCAGGAGACTTCTAGATGAATCGCAATCCCTCTCAATCACTTTTGGAGTGCATGCAACTAAGAATCGTGAGCCTTGTGGCGTGCGCAGTCATCGCCTTCACCTGTCAGCTGCAGGTCGTCGCTCAGAAGCCGGCGCAGAGTAAAGCCGCAAGAATTGATGCAGTAATGACAGCGGCAAACAAGTACCGGCTTTTCAATGGGTCAGTGCTCGTCGCTGAGAACGGCAAGATTATCTACAAGAAGGGCCTCGGCCTTGCAAACATGGAGTGGAACATTCCCAACGCGCCCGATACCAGGTTCCGACTCGGCTCAATCACCAAGCAGTTCACTGCCATGCTCGTCATGCAACTCGTCGCACAAGGCAAGATCAAACTCGATGGCAAGATCGGGGAATACCTGCCGGACTATCGAAAAGACATTGGTGAGAAAGTGTCGATTCATAACCTGCTCACTCATACTTCCGGTATTCCGAACTACACCGCCTTCCCAGGCTTTTTTAACGACGTCAGCCGAGATCCATACACGGTTCCCGAGTTCGTCAAGAAGTACGCGAGCAACGATCTCGAGTTTGAGCCAGGCAGTAAGTTCTCCTACAGCAACTCCGGTTATTTCGTTCTTGGCGCCATCATCGAGAAGGTTACCGGTCAACCTTACGAGCAGGTTTTAAAAGAACGAATCTTTGATCCCATCGGAATGAAGAACACTGGCTATGACCACTACGCGACAGTTCTCGAGAAGCGCGCTGCCGGTTACCAAAAGACTCCTGATGGGTACCTGAACGCTCCTTACCTCGACATGTCCCTGCCCTTCGCAGCCGGGGCCCTCTATTCAACTGCCGAGGATCTCTACCTTTGGGACCAGGCGCTCTATAAAGATCGACTGCTTTCGGCGCAATCGAAGGAGCTCATGTTCAAGCCGTTCCTTGCTGACTACGCCTACGGTTGGGCGATTACCAAAGCTCGTCTCGGCACAGGGACTGAAACGACCCCACAGATCAGTCACGACGGCGGCATCAACGGATTCAGCACGCTCATCGTGCGCCTGCCTGCACAACGGAATCTCATTGTCCTGCTCGACAACACGGGCCAGGGTGGTCTCCGGAGGATTAGTCAGGAGTTGACAAACATTCTCTACGACCAACCCTTCGATTTGCCGAAGATGCCTGTTACGGATGTAGTGTTGCAGACGTTCGTCGAGAAAGGCAGCGATGCGGGCCTGGCACAGTATCGGGATCTGAAAACCCGGCAGTCGAACATCTATGACTTCAGCGAACCTGAAGTGAATCGGCTCGGATATCAGTTGCTGGGGGCGAAGAAACCGCTGGAGGCGATTGAGGTTTTCAAGCTGAATGTCGCCGAGTTTCCCAAGTCGGCCAACACCTATGACAGTCTCGGCGAAGCCTACATGATCAACGGCAACAACGAACTCGCGATTCAGAACTACAAGAAATCAATTGAGCTCGATCCCCAAAACGTAAATGCCGCAGCAATGATCAAGCGGATGGAGACTAAGACCGCGGCGGTGGCAGTCAACCCGAACTCTTACGACGCGTACGTTGGCGAGTACGAAGTGACGCCCACGTTCGTTGTGAAAGTTTTTCGGGAGGGTGACAAGTTGATGACTCAGGCTACCAATCAACCGCCTTTTGAGTTAACGCCGGAAGGTTCGGACAACTTCTTTCTCAAGGTGGTGAACGCCAAAGTCTCTTTTGTGAAAGACGATAAGGGGCAGGTGACCGGGCTGGTCATTCACCAGGGTGGACGTGATGTGCCGGGGAAGAAGATCAAGTGAGCCCTGCCGCGGAATATCTGGGACAACGTTAATGCCGGTACTGCGGGCGTCTCGCCCGCCTCAAGCAACGCATTCATTCTGCTGACGAATTATCAGCAAAGTGGTATTCCATCAAGCGGGCGAGGCGCCCGTGGTCACAGTATTGGCTCATTTGTCCGTCACTTGATGCGCGCGATGTCGAAGCCAACCAAGTGCAGGTCAATCAAAAACGGGCAAAGGCGAAGCAGTGACGGCTTCACCTTTGCCCTTTACCCACACCTCGTTGCTTTTCCCTATTTCGCCTTAACGTTATAAGCGTAGATCGTATCCTGATCGCGCAGATATAAACGGCCGCCGGCAACTACCGGGTGCGTCCAGGTCGGCAAAGAATCCTGCGCAATCCGGAAGCGTCCTTTTTCCCGGTATCCGGTTGGCGACGCTTCAATCAATCCCACCACACCGTTTTCACTTAAGGCGTAGAGGTTGCCCTCAGCAAAGACGAGTGAACCCTTACCAACGCTGCGGTCTTTCCAAGCGACTTCACCAGTGTCAAAACGCATTGCAGTGAGGATGCCGCCGGAAAATCCATACAGATAGTCACCGATCAAAATCGAACTGCTGTGATGGTTGCGCATGTCCTTCGTGAAGTAGACCTCTTGGGCTTTGCCATCCGCCTTGATCTCCACGAGGCCGGCACCCGTGCCATAGTCAGACGAGATGAACACGCGGTTGCCGCGAACCACCGGGGTGGCCACGTTCGCCACGTCATTTGCCGGTCGTGCGTACTCCCAAAGAAGTTTCCCGTCTTTTAGATCGAGTCCCACCGCTCGCGAGTTAGTGAAGAAGACGACCTGCGTGGTGCTTCCGATCTGAACCGGAATTCCCGAAGAGTATCCCGCACGATCGCTCTGGCTTTTCCAGATTAGACTTCCGTCTTTCTTGTTCAGGGCAACGATCGAAGCTCCTGGACCGCCGGGATTGACGAGAATCTTCTCACCGACAATTAGCGGCGACTCGCTGATGCCCCAGGTGATGTTTGAGCCGCCAAACTTGCTCAGCACATTCACTGTCCAGACGACCTTTCCGGTTTTTGTATCCAGTGATGACAGATCGCCATTACCTCCCAAAGCGTAGAGTCGATCTCCTTCGACCGTTGGCGTTCCTCTCGGACCATCGCCACGATCATTACGGAAAGCTCCGCCGTGCGGTGTAGCCCACACCTGCTTGCCGGTGGCCACATCAAAGGCAACGATGTATTCGCGATCAGCGCGTAGGCCCATCGTGTACAGGCGTCCATCGGAGATCGCGAACGAAGAGTAGCCGCCGCCGGCGCCTGTCGTCTTCCAGGCTAACGGCGGGCCCTCGGCCGGCCACTGCTTTAAGAGTCCTGTCTCTTTTGAAATGCCGTCGCGATTAGCGCCGCGCCATTGCGGCCAGTTGCCGTCAACCTGGGCTGCGGCCTCTGCGGACAGACACAGGACGAGAAGTGCCAAGCTCAATAAGGTGGGGGTGTTGATGTACTTCATGACGAGTCTCCTCATTTTTAAATCCCGGTTGCGATTTTAAAGTCCGGGAAAACAACTGCGGTGGGGAGCGTTCTTGAACTTCTCATTACGACTAGTACTCCGGCTTGATTAACCCCACTTCGTTCACACCGATGGTTTGAAATACAAAACCATTCCCGCGCCCAGCGAGGCGAGGACAAATCCAACGTAAAGCAAAGGACTCGGGGAGTTCTTCGGCGGGTGGAGCCACATTGAGAACATCACGTTCACGAGTGGAGCTCCGGCAAAGACCAGCGGCATCACGTAAGTGGGAAGTCCGCCGTAGCGGAAAGCAAAGATGATGCAGACAGCACCGGCAGCGCCAAGCGCGCCGCCCAGAGTTGCTGCCAGCGATCCCTTCATCGTGAAGCCGCTCAATTCGCCCTGGTAAGACAAAGTGGCCAGGGGAACGAGTACGCCAATCAGGAAATAGGCGACGCCGACGCAAAGCAACGCACGCATCGGACTGCCGAGCGCGACCTGGCCGCGATGCAGTGCCGGTCCGTACAAACCCCACGAGAGGGCTGCGCCAAGAGCGAAAATGATCCAGAGCATGGGGAGGGGCCTCCTGCGAAACTAGGTTTTGAGAGGGAACACCAGCTAGTGATTTCTTATTGCCTATTGCCGATTGCCAATTAACGGATCTCCAATTTGCGATTGCCAATTTCCAAATTCTTCCGGCGCGCGATCGAGTCACCTCGGATTAGTAAGTGCGGTTAGAGGCACCACGAATTGGCAACCGGCAATAGGCAATCGAGACCAGGAGTACCGGCTAGAAGCTTAATCTAACGCCGACCTGAATTTGCCGCGAACTATTCACTGTCGAGCGGATCCTGCCAAAGGTCGCGAGAGCCGGTTCAGTATTCGCCGTGCCCGCGAAAGCCGTCAACGCCGGAGCGGCAAAGTTTGCGCGATTGAAGAGGTTGAAGGCCTCAACACGAATTTGCAGGCTTGCTGAATCGCTCAAACGTCCCAGCTTTGTATTTTTCACTGCTGCCAGATCGAAGCTGCGAAAATTCGGCCCGATGAAGGCGCCGCGGCCCGTATCGCCGAGCGTTCCCGCAGGAGGTATCGCGAAGGCGAGCGGATTGAAGTACTGATCCGGACGACCCGTCACCGCCGACTCATACGTGAAGCCCGGCGCCATCGAAGCTCGATCGCGTCCTATTCCCGGACCGAGCGACGGCTGCCACAGCGAGCGGGAACGATTGGCTTGCACAAACACCGTCAGCGGGTTGCCGCTGCGGGCGGTATTTATTCCAGTTATCTGCCAGCCATCAAGCAAAGTCCTGGCGGTGCCTTCCAGAGAATGAGCGAAGGGAACGTCCCAGATAAAGTTAACTACCCAGTTGTGCTTTACCTGATAGTCCGCCAGTCCCTTGTTGTAATTCAGCGAGGGAAATTCCGGGAACGCCGTCGTGGTTCCGTTGGTAGCGTCGGAAAAGAATGTCGACGCCTGCGTCGTGTCGATGTTGCGAGAGAAGGTGTAAGACGACTGGAAACTAAGTCCGCGATTCCAACGCTTGCGAACTTCGAAGATCATCGCGTTGTACCAGGAGTTACCGTCGCTGCTCTTGAGCTCGATAGTCGAGAAAGCAGTATTCTTTCGCGGCGCCCCTGCCGGATAGAAAGGCGTTCCGTCGGCGCGAATAGTCGGAACGGCGGTGTTCACATCGTTGCTGCGCAGCAGATGAATCCCTCGCGAGCCGGCATAGCCAAGTGTGACGACAGTTTTCCACGGCAGCTCTCGTTGCACGTTGAGGTTGTAGACATTGATATACGGATTCTGCAGATTGAATTGCACTGGACGAATCGAGTTCGCAAAGGGGCAAGACAGCGGCGCTGCTGGAAACGCCGGCACACATGCTGGCGAGAAGCCGATTGCGATGCGCGGTGTCGCGGGGGGATTAGTTACCGTGACGATCAAGTTCTGCTGGTTGTTCGTGTTGAAATAAATTCCATAACCGCCACGAACACTAGTCTTGCCATCACCGAAGACGTCCCAGGCGAAGCCAAAGCGCGGGCTGAGGTTTTTGTGCGTCGGATTCTGATAGAGCGGCCCCACTGTCGGAGCACGATCGCTGAGAGACGGCAGAGCAGAATCGCGGCCATAGATATCCACCGGCATCGTTGTCGTCTCGTATCGCAGTCCGGCGTTGATAGACAGTCGCGGATGGATTCTGAATGTGTCCTGCACGTAACCCGCAAACAGGGTAAAGCGCCAGTAGCGATCAAGCGCGCCGTTCGGTGTCAGCCCAAGGAAACTCTGCGGTGAATTGATCAGAAAGTTGCGTAGACTAGCGAACGTCCAGATGCCGAGTGAGAAGGTCGGGTTCACCATGTTGTCCTGATAGCGCTCGGCGAGCCCGCCGAACTTCCACAGATGACGTCCGCTGGTATGAACTGCACCGTGCTCGAGGCTGAACACGTTTTGCGTCAACTTCACGCTTACAGACGTTTGTGGACCGAAGCGCGGGATGCCACCGATGTCGATATTACCGATCGAATCACGACCCGGGATGAAAGGGGCCAACGCCTGTGTCGTATGACTTTCAACAGCCTGACCGATGCGCGTGCGTCCAAAACTGAAACGCAACGTATGAATCGTGCGCTCGCTTTGGATGAAGCGATGTTCGGCTGTGAAGAACTGATTTCGTGACTGAAACGCGCGCGGAAACTGGGGAAAGTCAGTCGGCAATCGCTGCTCAGCGTTGTCAAACGTGTAACGAGCAAAGGATTGATGGCGCTGACTCCAATTGTGATCTACCCGGCCCTGCGCGTAATGCTCAGTGATTGTTCGGCTGAAGCCGAAGTTGTATTCAGCAAGGCCGCCTCCCAAATTGTTGCCATTGGGAAGCGGATATTCGTTGAGGTAAGGCCGGACCGCCGCATTAACAACCACGGTTCCGGTTGGCAGTATGCCACTGCGCGCAGCCAGGTCCGGGACAACCGTTCCGACTGTCTGTCCCAGATTTTCCCGTAGCGATTCATAGCCGCCAAAGAAGAAAGTCTTTTCGGTTTTGATAGGGCCACCAATGCTGCCGCCGAATTGGTTCCGCTTGAACTCCGGCTTCTTTCCCCGATCAAAAAAGTTTCGCGCATCGAAGTTGTCGTTCCGGTGAAATTCGTAAAGCGATCCATGGAACTGGTTCGTACCTGATTTACTGATAACATTGATCTGACCGCCTGAGCTGCGGCCAAACTCTGCGCCGTAGGAATTCGCTTCAACTCGAAACTCGCGAATCGTTTCCATTCCGAGGACTGTCCCCGCAGCGCTGCCGGCCGGCCCATTTGTAAAATCATTTTGCGGTGAACCGTCCAGCAGATACACATTCGAGCGCGGATCCTGCCCGTTGATCGTCATCCCGAGACCGTGAGCCACGACCGACCCACCGTCGCGGTGAATGTAGGGGGCAACGCCCGGCTGCAAGAGGGCGAGGTCTGTATAGTTCCGCCCGTTCAGCGGAAGATCTCGAATCGCCTGTTCGCCGACGAGGTAACTCAACTCCGCAGTTTGTGTGTTGACCAGAGCCTCGCCGCTATTCACAGTAACGTTTGCATTTACTGCCAACACCCTCATGACGAGCGCGACGGCGGTTGTGTCGTTAACTGTGAGTCTGACATTGGGGAACACGAGCGGCTCGAATCCCGTTAACTCGGCATGGAGCTCGTAGACTCCGACAGGCATTCCGGGAAAAACGAACCTTCCTTCGTCTCCACTCGTAGTAGTCCGCGTAAGACCGGTGTCGAGATGGTTAGCCGTGACTTTGACGCCGATAAGCGCCGCCCCGTTGGTGTCCTTAATATCGCCAGTAATCGTGCTGCTCGTTTGCGCAGCAGCATTAATTGAAAGAAAGCAAAGGATGCCAATTATCAAAAAGACTCGGCGGAGATTAAGGAAAACCGAGAATCGGGAAAGATCCATCATAGGGGTTGCTCCGGGGTCTATGTGCGGCCACTGCGGTCAATACGGCCCGTTCAAGCTATCAGTTTCACATTGATTAGATAAGACGCCGCTAGGGATAGTCCGGTTCGCTGCGCACTTTTGATTGTGACTTACTTTTCCTTCATCGTCTCTACAATTTTGAGTAATAATGCTCAACCGACTTATCGCAGTCTACAGATTTTTGTAACTATTTCCGAGATTCCGTAAGGAGTTCAACTTGAAAATCCTGCTCCTCCTGTCGCTACTCGTCGTTTTCTTATGTGCGCCCTCGTCTACTCTGGCGCAAACACATCGCGCCTCGGTGCGCGGAACGATTAAGGACACGAACGAAGCTGTCATACCCGGTGCGGTTGTTAACATTTACAATTCCGACACGCTCGAAGCTCGTTCCGTGACGAGTGACGCTCAAGGCGAGTACGCGATTTCCTCCCTTCCGGCTGGTCCATACGTCGTGACTGTAAAGGTAACAGGGTTTGAAAGATTTCCGCAGCGACTTGTCCTTCAAGTGAATCAACTGCTGCGCTTGGACGTCGTCATGGAAGTGGCACGACCAAGCGCAGTCTCAGTTGACGCGGTGATACTGCCACCGGCCAACTTGAAAAAGGATTCAGCAGCCCAAAGCACAGTGATCGAGAATCGCCAGGTTGAAGGCCTACCGCTCGACGGCCGGAATTTCTACGAACTGACCCTGCTCGTTCCGGGCGCCGTGCCGGCCGCGCCTGGTTCTGCCGGCTCTGTACGCGGTGATTTTTCATTCAGCGTTAATGGCGCGCGCGAAGACAGTAACAACTTCCTGCTCGACGGCGTCTACAACGTCGACCCCAAACTCAACACCTTCGGTGTCCGGCCGCCCATCGATGCGATTCGCGAATTTGAAATGCTGACAAGCAGTTATGATGCGTCGTTCGGACGTAATCCTGGGGCGCAAGTCAACGTCCTTCTCAAGTCGGGTACCAACGATTTGCACGGTTCGCTCTTCGAGTTCCATCGGAACGCCGCCCTGGATGCCCGCAATGTCTTTGCTCCCGCTGGCGAATCGAAACCTAAGTACATTCGAAACCAGTTCGGCGGTTCGCTTGGTGGCCCGCTCAAACGTGAACGCACGTTCTTCTTTGGCGACTATGAAGGCACGCGTGCACGCGAAGGCATTACCAGAATCACAAATGTGCCGACAGCAAGCGAACGTGCAGGCGATTTTTCGCAGAGCCTCTTCGGCCGTCCGCTTGATCCGTTCACCGGTATGCCCTTCCCCGGCGGCATCATCGATCCGCTTCGCATCCACGCTGTCGGCCGGGCAATCGCAGCGCTCTACCCTTTGCCCAATCGCAATGTGCGGTTTCAAAACTTCATTTCGTCGCCAACGCAGCGGGATGACAACGACAGTTTTGACGTGCGCGTAGATCACCGGCTAACTAACAAAGCAGATCTCACCTTCCGTTACAGCTTCGGCGATCGAAGCCTCTTTGAACCGTTTACCGGTCCCACGCTTTCGCTAGTTCCGGGATTCGGTGACAGCGTGAAACGCCGCAGTCAAAACGCGATGACAGCCTTGACTCTCGTGCTCACGCCGAACCTTGTGAACGAAACTCGCTTAGCATTCAGTCGCGTGGCATCGTCCGTCACACAGGAAGCCAGCCGGAGAAATTCAGATGTCGGCCTGCCCGTTATCTCTTTAAACCTGCGTGATGCCGGACTGAGTTTCATCACCATCACCGGGCTTTCACCTCTTGGCGACGAAGGCAACAATCCGCAAAGTGCGGTAACAAATGTCTACCAGCTGATTGATACCGCGACCTACGCGAAGGGCGCGCATCTCTGGAAGTTCGGCGGCGATGTGCGGCTGTCGCAGCAGAATGGTTTTCGTGACGTAGAGTCGCGTGGCCGTCTGCAGTTTTCGCCTTTCGCGCAGATTTCCGGAAATGCGCTCGCTGATCTGCTGCTCGGCTTCCCTCTTCTTACCAGCATCGCCCGCGTAGACAACGCGCAGCACCTGCGCACTCAGAGTTACAACTTGTTCGTAAACGACAGCTTCCGCCTCAATAAGCGGCTGACACTTAACGCCGGCCTGCGTTACGAGTACAACACGCCGCCGGTTGATGCTGAGGACCGCGCGAACGTATTCGACCTTGTGACACGTAACTTAGTGAGGGTTGGCACGAACGGTGTTCCGCGCGGTGGGACCAATCCCGACAGGAATAACTTCGCACCGCGGGTTGGGTTCGCATGGACGATCGGCCGAGAAGAAAAGACAGTGCTGCGCGCCGGTTACGGCATTTACTACGACCAGTCGCCTCTTGCCCCGGGCGAAGCTCTCTATTTCAATTCGCCTTACTTCGACAACAATATCTTCTTCTCACTGCCTGGCTTGCCTCTGACCTTGAGCAATCCGTTTCCAACGTTCTTTCCTTTCCCCCTGCCTGACTCGGCACTCGCGATTCAACGCGACCGGCGCACCGCCTACATGCAGCATTGGAATCTAAGTCTGCAACGCCAATTAGGTGGGAACGGGGTTTTGGAAGTTGCTTACGTAGGATCGAAGGGGACGAAACTCCTGACAGCGCGTGATATCAATCAACCAAGCCCGAGTGCGTTGCCACCCGGACTGCCGTTTGTGCCTCGCCCCGACCCGCGCTTCGACGACATCGACCTGTTGGAGTCTCGCGCGAACTCCAACTATCACAGTTTGCAAACGCGTTATCAGCAGCGGCTCAGCAGAGGGCTGGCCACACTGGTCTCGTACACCTGGTCGAAGTCGATCGATAACGCGTCAAACTTCTTCAGCAGCGCGGGCGATCCAAATTTTCCACAGAACAGTTATGACGTGCAGGCGGAACGCGGTCGCTCAAACTTCGACGTGCGACACCGGTTGTCGGTTAGCTACTCGTACGATCTTCCATTTGGAAAGGGACGGGCGCATCTCGCAAACGCTGGCTGGCTTTCAACTGTTCTTAGCGGCTGGCAGACGTTCGGTATCCTGACATTCCAGTCGGGACGTCCTTTTACAGTCGCACTGCTTCCGGAGATCGATAACAGCGGTACCGGCCGTTCCATCCTCGGGTTCGGCGCCAATGATCGTCCCAACGTGGTTGGCGACCCAAATCTCGGCCCGCGTTCAACCGCTCGCTGGTTCAACACTGCCGCCTTTGCGTTTCCGCCGCGGGGAAACTTTGGCAACGCTGGAAGGAACATCCTGAACGGCCCGGGTTATCAAAACGTGAACGTCTCGCTCGTAAAGAACACTGCTCTCAATGAGCGATTCAACCTGCAGTTTCGTGCCGAGGCATTCAACTTGTTCAATCATCCCAACTTTAATTTGCCGGATAACTTCCTCGGCTCACCGACGTTCGGACAAATCACGTCAGCCGGTGACCCGCGGCATCTTCAGTTTGGGTTGAAGCTGTTGTTCTAAAATAACAATCCACAGATTACACAGATTGATCAGACCGGAACATTCAAGGTTCTGATCTGTGTAATCCGTGTATCTGTGGATTGTTTTTGGGGAGCGAGTAAGTTACTGAGCTGCGATGTTGTAAGCAGCCATCTCGTTACCGTTTCGCACCAGCAGCTTGCCCCCCGCAATTGCCGGATAGTTCCAGGTCTTCCCTTCCAGGGCCGCAAAGCGCGCGACTTCTGAGAAGCTGTCGGGAGTCGCCTTCACAAGCGCGAGCTCTCCATTGTCGCTCGAAACGATCAGATACCCGCTCGCCAGGATCACCTGCCCGTATCCGTAGCGACCGCCCTTCCACTTGCGCGCGCCTGTATTCACGTCTAGACATGTGAGGATTCCCTCATCGAGTCCATACACATTTCCCTGATAAAGAACTGAGCTGTTGAACTTGTTCTTCATGTTGATATTTTCCCAGACGGTCTTCGCCGAGTAGCTGTTCCCGCTGCCATTGACTTCGACAAGCGCGGCGCCTTTGCCGTAGCCCGCGGAAATGAAGAAGCGATTCTTATCAACCGGGATCGGCTGGGACACGTTAATCCCCATGTCAGTGTCCCAGTTGTAACTCCAGAGCAGCGAGCCGTCTTCCGGAACAAGTCCCATAACGCGTGCGGCGCTGACAACGATGATCTGCCGGCGACCGGCGAGATTGACCAGCATCGGTGACACGTAAGCCTGGATGTCACTCTGCGACTTCCAGATGGGATTCCCATTCATTTTGTTATAGGCAACGACCGACTTGTTTCCCGTACCGCCCGGCAGCACGATCACTTTGTCATCGACAATTAGCGGCGAGGCAGCCATCGCCCACGAAAGGTTTGTCGCCCCGTTCTCTGTGAGAATGTTACGTCCCCAGGAGACCGCTCCTGTCTTTGCGTCCAGACAACGCAGTTCGCCGGTCGCGCCCAATGCATAGATCCGTCCGTCGTCCCACGTAGGGGTCGCGCGCGGTCCATCGCCGGTATCGTTGTTAAATTCGGCGTTCCAACCCTGCTTCCATAATTCTCGTCCGGTCGCCACATCATAGGCTGCAACAACTTCCTGTTTTCGTCGCTGCTCGATCGTAAAGGCGCGACCATCGGCCACGACAAACGACGCATATCCGAGTCCGATAGGTTGCTTCCAGATCGGAGTCAATCCATTAGTGGGCCAGCTGGTCAGCACCGCCATCTCGTCGTAATGGCCATCTCGATTCGGACCGCGAAAGTTGGTCCAGTAGTTCCGCCCCGAATGTGCAGCCATAGTCTGTTCTGTTGCGGGAAGGGTCGCGGCGCCGGGTTGGCCGGGAACTGCAGCTTGAGGCGAACCCGCAGGGACCGCCGTCGGTGCAACGCCTGTTTGTGCGACGTCGGTCGGGGCGCCGCTCTGCTGCTGTGCGCGACTTTGTTCAAGCGCGGCGTAGTGCGCTTCATTCGCACTGTTCTTGCGCCAGGCGACAAAAGCGTAAACGTATGCAGTGGTGAGTACGACAAGGCACAAGGTGCCGATGAGCTTTGTCATCGTGGCAGTGTCCCGACGCATCCAGAGCAACGCTATTCCTGCTGGCGGCAGTAACACCGCGGCACCGATTTGACCGGCTACCGTGCGGTACCACGGCATAGATTCCTGGGATTCGAACATTCTTATTCTCCTTAGGGCGGGGCAACAATCGTCTGGATGTGGAGAACCAGGTCCGCCGAAACTACTTTACGATGCCTGGCTCAGCTCGTTAACGGTTAGACGATCGAGGTCTCTGTCTTGTTCCGTTGTGGGTCGGATTAATTGCCGATGGCGTAGAGATTCTTTTCACTCCGGATAAAGACATTCCCGTCCGCGATGGCCGGAGACGCGTAGACGCCCTCTCCCAGGGAGTTGGTTCGCAAGACCTCGTGTTTCGGTCCTGCTTTGATCACGTAGGTATCCCCTTCCTCGCTTGTCAGAAAGAGCATGCCCTCGAAGGCAACAGGTGAAGCGAGGAAGAGTGTGGGCTTTGGCACTCGTGCTCCTTCGTACTCGACCTTGCCGGTCTTCGCATCGAGGCAAGTCATCAACCCGCGATCGGTCATCAGGTAGACATACTCACCGTAGAGAATAGGCGAAGGAACGTAGGCCGTACCCTTGTTGTAGGACCAGACGAGTTGGGACGTGCCGGTCACGTCTCCGGTTCCACCAGCCTTAAGTGCGAGTGCGATCTTGTTGGGCGAACCTGACGTCAATACTATGAGATCGTTTGAAACGATTGGGGTAGGAACAGCATTACTCTCGAGGCCCTTGTGTCGCCATAGTTCTTTGCCCGTCAGAGGGTCGTAAGCGATGATCGCTTCCGCGGCACTGGCGACAAGCTCGACACGTCGAGGCGTCTTGACGAGCACAGGCGTGCTCCACGTGACGTCGACCTTCCGCGGCGCGCGCCAGATTTCCTTTCCGGTCTTTTTGTCGAACGCGGCGATAAACGAATTCATACCGCTTTCGTCACACTGCATGATCACCAGGTTCTCGTAGAGCACTGGGGACACACCATAACCAACGCTGGCTGTTCCGAGAGTACCCAGATTCTTTTTCCAAATGAGTTTGCCGTTGAAGTCGTAAGCGTACAGTCCTTCGGTGCCGAAGAAGGCAAAGACGTACTTACCGTCAGTTGCGGGAGTCGACGATGCAAAGCTCGCCTTTTTGTGGCGGCTATCAGCAACGGGACCTTCATACGCCACACGCTCCCAGAGAATTTTGCCAGTCTCTCGATCAAGGCAGATGATTTTGAAGGTGTGCTGGAGATTGGCGCCGATCGCGTCGGGATGGACGAAATCGGTTCCGTCGGAGAGGTGATGAGTGACGCCGGGCGTCCGTCCGGGGATTGTCGCGCCATCGAGCGCGGTCGTCAGAAAGATCTTCTTGCCCCAAACGATCGGCGATGAATGGCCGAGTCCTGCAATCGGAGTCTTCCACTTGATGTTCTTCGTCGCACTCCATTCGGCAGGCAAATTCTTTTCAGAGGAGACGCCCTGACCCGCCGGTCCACGCCACTGTGGCCAGTTAGTATCGGCCCGTGCGCTGGATTGAAGAACGAGAAGTGAACAGAAAGCGATCGCGATGGCCCCGACGCGGCTGGAGATTTTCATTTTGAGTTTTCCTCTCGGACGTTCTGTAACGAGAACTGTTAGTTGCGATTCTTTGTAACGCGAACTTTTAGTCTGCGTTACGTTATTTTTTCCCGGTCGCAGGTTCAGCAAATGCGAAAACGTGTTTGAGGCCGCGGACGATCACCAGCCCATCAGAGATCGCCGGTGTCGCCATCATCACTTCGCCCACCGCGTTTGTAGCAAGCAATTCGTATTTCGGTCCCGCCTTCACGACAAAAACGTCGCCATCCTCGCTTGCAAGATAAATCTTCCCGTCCGAGGCGACGAGGGAAGCGGTAAACGCGCCGCCCTTGCCACCCAGTCGTTCCTGATAAATACGTTCCCCTGTCTTCGCGTTGTAGGCCGTAAGAACTCCCTGGTTCGAACAGGTGTAGAGCAGATCGCCATAGACAACTGGGGTCGGCATGTAGGGACCGCCGCGTTTCTTGCTCCAGGCGATGAAGTCGTTCGACTCGTTACCGTCTTTCAGTGAAATGTCTCCGGTCGCACCGAGTTTGATCGCGTAGATCGGTTGGATTGGCGCATAGCCACTGGTGACGAAAATCAGATCGTGGGCCACGAATGGAGTGGGAGTAGTGATTTCGGAGTTGGGAGTGAGGCGCCACAGTTCCTTGCCTGTCGCCGGATCGTAACCGCGGATGGCTTTTGATCCGTTGGCAATCAGCTCTGCGCGGGCCTTGCCAACGTAGATGGTCGGCGTTCCCCATGAAGAGATTTCCTCGCGCGGCGTTTTCCAAACGAGCTTGCCATTCTTAAGGTTGTAGGCCGCGATGAAGGAGTCTTTCTGGATGTCCGCCTGGATAATCACCAGGTCTCGATAGATGATTGGCGAGCTACCGTGCTCCCACTGATAATCGGGATCGTAGAACCAGCCCGAATCCAGTAGACCCAGATCCTGCTTCCACAAGAGTTTCCCATTGAGGTTGTAAGCGTAGAGACCTTGAGAACCAAACAATGCGATCAGGTACTTGCCGTCGGTGACAGGAGTTGAGTCAGAATGTGTCGACTTAGGATGTCGTTTGACTTTCGGCAGGCCTTCGTAAGCGATGCGCTCCCAGAGAATTTTTCCGGTCTGTTTATCGAGTGCGTACACCTTCCAGGTGTGTTTGGGATCGTCCTTGACCGGAGCGACGTCGCCGAAAAGACCATAACGCGTTTCATCTTTAGCGGCGCTGTTGACCGCCGTAGTGATGAATACCTTGTTCCCCCAGACGACAGGACTCGAATGGCCGAGCCCGGGAATCTCGGTCTTCCATCGCATGTTGACAGCTTTCTGGGCATCGAACATCGCCGCCGCCGGACCGCCTTCAACGACGCCTGTGGCACCAGGGCCGCGAAACTGCGGCCAATTCTGCGCGTTGGCAGAAAACGATAAGAGGCACAGACAGGCGAAGGAGAGAATGAGTCGGTTCATGATTTTGGTCTTTGTTGTCTGTATTTTGTTCTTTGTTCTTTGTACCTGGTACTGGTACTTGGGTTTTGTACCCCGCGCTCCCCAACTTCCGCCTACTGGCTACTGGCTACTGCCTTCTGCCTCCGGCTTTCTGCTTTCTGCCTCGTGCCCACTTCCCACTATTCCACTCGCTTGAACAGTGTCGTGTTCGCCGCATTCTTCAGCGTAAAGCCAGTTACGTGTGCCGCCTCAATTTGCATCGTTACCACGATGCCGTCGAAGGCCGTAGGACGAAAACTTACTTTGTCGATCGGACTCATCACAATTGGCTGCTGACCGGGAAAGGTCGCAAGAAGTTTTCCGTCCTTCAAGCTAACCAGAACTTCCGCTGCTTGTTCATTCTTGTACTTGCCAACGTAGGACTGCAACGTTGCCGCGTCCACTTCTGGGGGAGGGACAGCACCAGCCTTTCTCAGCAACGCGGCAAACTCGGCCTTGTCCTTGTCATTCATCGCCACCGCAAGGGCTGCGGTTAGTGTTTCCGGTTTTGCGCCACCCTTCGCGAGTGCAATTTCCAGCAGCTGCTTGTTTCCTTCGCGCACGCCGGTCATCAGCACATCATCGACGCTGCCCGGGTCTTTCTCCAGAATCAGACGCACTACTTCGACGTGTGCGTGATCAATCGCCCAGCTCATCGCGTTCGCCCCGTAAAAGGTGTCCTTTACAGTAGCGTCGGCGCCGCGCTCCAGTAGCAGCTTCACAACGTCAACGTTTCCTCGCTCTGCAGCCTTGAACAAAGCTGTGGAGCCGTAGCGAAACCTTGCATTCACGTCCGCCCCTTTGTCCAACAGAGACTTCACGGCAGCGGCGTCGCCCTGACGCACTGCTTCCCACATTTGATCGTTTAGTTCCTGCTTAGAGTTCTGTGCGAGCGCAGTAAAGGCGAATAGGATGGTGGTGAGCAGGAGCAAAATGGTTTGTCTTCGCTTCATGAAAACTCCTCCACGCTTTTAGGAGTACGTCAGTAGGTGGTAAATTCAATTGGGTAAAAGACTGCCGAACCCAAAGAAAGTGAATCACTGCAACGCGGTTTTACGTATTCTACATCTTTAAGGTTGCAAGCGCGCAGAGTTTCGCTCTCGTTTTCCAATCACAAGCACATGGCCTATCTACCATGAAAGATCGGAATCCAAAATGACTAGCCTTCTTTCCATTTTTTTGAATCTATCTCTCGCTCTTCTCTTCCTGACTCCTGTCAGCGCCGATGACTGGGCTGAATGGCGCGGCCCGGCACGGGATGGCATCTCCCACGAAAAGGGTTTGCCTACAAAATGGTCGCCTGCCGGTGACAACCTGGCGTGGAAAGTTCCCTACGGTGGCCGTTCGGCGCCGATCGTGTTGGGCAACCATGTCTACCTGCAAAACACTTCCGGCAAGGGCGAACTCGAACAAGAGCGCCTGATGTGCTTCAACGCCGACAATGGCAAGCTTCTCTGGGAGCATCGCTTCAACGTCTTCCTGAGTGACGTGCCACCGCACCGCGTTGGTTGGGCTTCTCCGGTGGGCGACCCCGCGACCAGCAACGTTTACGTTTTAGGCGTAGGTGGCACTTTGATCGGGCTTAACAGCAGCGGCAAAGTTCTGTGGGAACGTTCGCTGAGCGAAGACTTCGGTCTGCTGACAACCCATGGCGGACGTACCGTCTCCCCGATCATCGATGGCGATCTTTTGATCATTAGCGGCGTCACATTTATGTGGGGTCAACATGGTCGTGGCGCACATCGATTCATGGCGTTTGACAAGAAGACGGGGGAAACAATGTGGGTCAGCGCCCCAGGCGGTCGTCCGTACGACACCACCTACGCTGCGCCCATCATCGCCAACATCAATGGAACACGTTTGCTGATTCAGGGCGCAAGCGACGGCGTGGTCCATGCCATTAAGCCACAAACTGGCGAGCCAGTCTGGAAGTATGAAATTAGCAAGCGCGGCTTAAACACCGGGGCCGTCGTATATGGCACCACTGCGATCCTGACTCATAGCGAAGAAAATCTCGACTCGAGCGAGATGGGAATGATGGTGGCCGTGGATGCCGGGTTGAAGGGTGAAATCAAGAAAGAACAAACCAAGTGGAGCAACTACGGTTGGCAAGGAGGATTCTCTTCCCCAGTGCTGGACGGTGACCGCATGTACCAGGTGGACAACGGCGGCAACATTGCTGCGTTTGATGTGAATACAGGCAAACAACTCTGGCTGAAAAACCTCGGCACAATTCAAAAAGCCTCCCCGGTCTTCGTTGATGGCAAGCTTTATGTCGGCACAGAGAATGGAAAGTTTTTTATCCTCGAGCCGTCTGCAACGGGCGTCAAGATTCTTGATGAAGACCAGTTAGGCACAGAACAATTACCGGAAGCGATCATCGCCTCAGTCGCTGTTTCGAACGGCCGCGTCTTTGTCGTCAGTGATTCAAACATGTACGCCATCGGCAAGAAGTCGCGGGCGCAATCCGAACCGCTCGTCGCCACTAGCCCGTCCACAAAGCCGGCGGCGGCGATCCAGGTAGTACCAACAGAGCTAATCCTGAAGCCCGGCGACAAGGTTAACTTTCGAGTGCGCTTGTTCGATGCGCAGGGAGAGTTTATTCGTGAAGAGCCAGCTGCCTCATGGGCGCTGGATAAGCTGGCAGGGACGATTGCGAATGGACAGCTGACTGTTGCATCGGATCCTGTTGCGCAGGCGGGACTGGTAAAGGCGACCGCTGGAGCGCTGTCGGGAACGGCGAGCGTTCGAGTTTTCCCTCCGTTGCCCTGGTCGGAAAACTTTGAAGCGTCAGCGGTCAACTCGATCCCGCCTACCTGGGTCAACACCACTATGAAGTTTGCTGTCCGCGAGATGAATGGCAACAAGGTGCTGGTGAAGACTACCGAAGGCTCGTCGTTGTTGAGTCGCGCCCGGGCGTTTATGGGCCCATCGGACTGGTCCAACTACACGGTGGAGGCGGACGTTAATTCGACGCAGAAGCGCAGGCAACAGGGTGATGCCGGCATAATCGCTCAGCGTTATGTACTAACTCTTTATGGAAACAGTCAGACGCTCCACATTGAGCCCTGGCAGCCAGAGATAAAGCGAACCGTATCCATGCCGTTCGCCTGGAAACCTGACACCTGGTATCGCCTGAAGCTGCAGGTCGAGAATCTTCCGGATGGCAAGACGCGCGCGCGCGGCAAGGTCTGGTTAGCAACGGAACCGGAACCGTCTGACTGGATGATCGAACGCATTGACCCGATTCCTAATCGGCAGGGCGCCCCTGGTATCTTCGGCAACGCACTCGCGGAAGTCTATTTCGATAATCTGAAGGTGTATGCGAATAAGTAGTTAGTAGTTAGTAGTTAGTACCCAGGACGCTGGCATTCATTAGTCAAAAGACCGGAGAATATTTATGACCGAAATGAGCTCACGAAAGAAGTCATCCAGAACATCATTTGCCCTCGTTGCAGCAAGCCTGCTGTTTACTGCCTACTGCCTGCTGCCCAATGGCTACCGTCAACTGACCACTGACTACCCACTACTGACTACTGCTTCCGCTTCCGATCCAGGCAACGGTGACTGGCCCATGTGGGGCGGCACTCCTGATCGAA
>JBDTYQ010000004.1:0-85030 GCA_040005515.1 bacterium | reverse complement strand
ACTGGGGCAAGACTTTGATTGCCGCACTCGGGCAACTTGTCTATGCTGTCGCCGTCAACTCTGGGATGCATCTACTAATCTTTCTATAACCGAATTCAATTGGACCTTCATGAGGCGCTCAAAGTCGACAAGATTCTGTTAACGGACCCGGTGTGCACTCCTCGTAGCTTAACCGCCGCAGCGGACACAACTGCGTTGAAGTTTGTGCGTGACTCGGGCGCGGTCTTTGTCGATTTCCCCGAGGTGCTCAAGGCCGGACGTGTCTATACGATCGACTTCTATTACTCATGGAATCCGCTAGAGACAGGGCGCTTCCGTAGCGACTGGTCTTGTTACCGCATTCCACATTTCAGCTCTCGCGCCGCATTGAAGCGCCGCATGATCAAATACCAGTCATGAACTCGTTCTACTTCCCTTTTGCTCTAGCCGTGAGCGGCATGCTTTTCTATCACGTCGCGCAAAAGACCATCCCGCGCGAGATGAATCCCTTTGTGGCAACCATCGTCGCCTACCTCACTGGCATAGTAGTCTGTGGCATCTTTGCCTTTACTTACCCCAGCAGTAAATCATTCACAGAATCGGTGAAAGAGTCGAACTGGGCAGTGTTTCTTGTCGGTGCTGCGGCAGCCTCTATCGAGGTCGGGTTCATGCTGGCCTATCGAGCGGGTTGGCGAATCAGCGTTGCTGCAGTAGCAACGAACGTCGCCGCAACCGCGCTGCTCGTTCCCATCGGGATCCTGATTTATAAGGACCAGTTGTCCCTCCGAAATGTTCTTGGCCTTGTGTTCTGTATTTTGGGATTGGTCCTTGTCGTGCGCGACTGAGTAAGCCAGCCACGCGACTGAACTGAAATGGACGACGAACAGGTTCTATTTTCAAACTTCGAAGCAGGTGTTCAGGCGATTCTTGACGGAGACGTTGCGACGCTCGAAAAGCTGCTGAGTGAAAACCCTGAATTGATTCGGACACGTTCGCCGCGCAAGCACGGAGCGACGTTACTGCACTACGTTGCGGCAAACGGAGTAGAGCGTCAGCGAACACCGGAAAATGCTGTCGAGGTCGCGCTGGTTTTGCTCAACGCAGGGGCGGCGGTCGACGCTCTTGCCGATACGTACGGAGGCGGCAAGGATCAGACGACTTTGAATCTCCTGGTCTCGAGTTGTCATCCAGCGAAGGCCGGTGTGCAAGTCGGACTGGTCGAGACGCTGTTGGATTTTGGCGCGGCGATCAACGGACTGGAAGATGACTCATCGCCGCTGATCACGGCCCTCGCATTTCACTATCCCAAAGCTGCGGAAGCCCTTGCCCGGCGCGGCGCCAAAGTAGAGTCCGTGGTCGCAGCGGCGGGACTCGGTAGAACCGATCTCGTCGAAAGCTTTCTTGATGACAACGGTGACTTGAAACCGAGTGTGCCACTCGTCAATGTCAGTTGGTTAGAATTACAGCGGGACCCAAAAGCGAATCTCGAACTTGCTCTGGTTTGGGCAGCGATGCACCACCGCACCAACGTAGTCGGCTTACTCTTGAAGCAAGGCGTTAGTCCCGCCGCGCGAGACAATCGTCAATCGACGGCCCTGCACTGGACCGCTTGCTACGGTTATCTGGATACGACGCGTGTGCTCCTGGACTGGAAAGCTCCCCTCGAGGCCCAAAATCAATTTGGAGGCACGGTGCTGGGCCAGATGACCTGGTGTGTCATCAACGAACCCGCGGGTCATCATGCACAAACGATTGAGATGTTACTCAATGCTGGCGCAAATCCTGAGAATGCAGACTATCCCACAGGCAATGAACAGGTCGATGGGCTATTAAAGCGATACGGCGCCAAATTAAACCGTTCGCCGCTCGACCTCTTTAAGTCACGAATTCAAAATGCCGACCGCGAAGCATTCGAGCAGTTGTTGCGGGACAACAGTGATCTGGTTCAACAGCACTGGCCAGGATGGGAAGGAGTTGGGACCGAGGCGATGATAGCGGAGGCGAGGGTGCTCCTGGAGAAACGGCAAACGCTATTGGATTCCATAACTCGAATGCGCAATGAGGGCATCAGCGTAGAGCTGGCAGAAGTTCTTCGCAATTTGGCTGAGCTTGCACGATCGTTGCCGGGCGAAGACGCCGAGCAACGCTATAAAGAAGCGGTCGGCCTGTTTCGAGAGTTCGACGAACCATTGAAGCTGGCGCACACAATTCGGCATCTCGGCGACGTTTACCGTCACGCTAATAAGACCGTCCTTGCCGAAGCCTGCTACGTTGAAGCTCTTGCCATTTACCGCAGCCATAAAGATACTCCGCCGTTAGATGTCGCCAATGCGATTCGCAGTCATGCAGTTCTTAAGGAGGCCGGCGGTGACAGGCAACACGCACGTGCCCTTTGGCAGGAAGCTCACGATCTCTATCTCGGAGTAGGCGTCGGGGCGGGTGTGTCCGAAAGCGCAGCTCGGCTCGCGTTGCCGGCGGATCCCGAAGATGACATTCAGCAGAGCCAGGAATGACTGAAGCAGATTCGCACGGTAAGACCCCGAGTCTTCGCACTACATGAACGAAGTCAGCGGGTTACTTTGATCCAAGAGACTCGCTGATTGCATGTCAGATAAAAGAACATGACTGACTTAACAATCTCTCTTGAGGATCGGCCAGGGGCATTGGCTGAGATGGGCGCTGCGTTGGGGCGCGCGGGTGTGAGCATCGAAGGGGGCGGCGCTTTCGTGGTCGAGGGACAAGGCGTTGCTCACTTTCTCTTCGCCGACGGAGAAGCGGCTCGAACGGCTCTTGAGGCGGCGGGCATCCGCGTAATCTCAGTGCGAGAAGTGCTAGTCCAGCGACTAATTCAAGAAGAGCCCGGCCAGTTGGGAAAGGTCACACGCAGGATGGCGGACGCGGGCGTAAATATAGAAGTCCTTTACAGCGATCACGAGCATCAGTTGATCCTCGTTGTCGATGACCTCGCTAAAGGGCGCGCAGTGTCTGAAGCGTGGGCGAAGGAAACCAGGTGAAGCGGGATGAAGTCAGTCCCACCACGCGATAGCGGGTGGGCCGACGGAATAGCACTGGTCTCGCGTCGCAATGACTTTAGTGTGTTTGTCAGGTTGAGCCCCGACGTATCGGCCCACCCGCTACCGCATGGTAGTACTGAGCTCATGGGACCGGCGCTTGAGTCAGTTCAGGTCTCCCAAAGAAGAGCTACTAGTATGATTGCGCGACGAAAGTTCCATCGCTGCATCTTTTGCGCGGCCGGAATCTACAACATCGGCTGGGGACTGTTCTCAGTTGCGGACCCGCAGTGGCTCTTTCGTTTTGCCGGAATGCCGCCCGCAAACTATCCGCAGATTTTTGCGTGCCTGGGAATGGTTGTCGGTCTCTACGGCCTCATCTATCTCGAAGTGGCGCGTGTTCCCGAACGCGGCTGGTTGCTGGCAGCTGTCGGTTTTGTGGGAAAGCTGCTTGGCCCAATTGGTCTCGCCCAACTCATTTGGACCCGTCAATGGCCGCTGGCAACTGGGATACTGTGTCTTAGTAACGATCTCATCTGGTGGGTTCCATTTGGAATCTACCTGTACGATGCCTGGCCATTCTATAAGCGAGACCTTCTGAACGCCGGAGCTCCGCAAAGATTTTGAAGCAGCACATCGAGCCTTCTTGTCGCAGCCCGTTGTGAAGAAGAGTGGGAGTTGCACTGCAAATGTGAGCCGCGGCGGGGTCCAATTCAAACTCAAAGTCTGTGTTCGTCACTACCGAACCGAGTTGATCTGAACCCCTCCGACTGCCGATCATTGGATCAGTGGCAGGTTGCGCGAGGAGGTATTGCTTTCAAGAACTCGTAGACAGCGTGAAGGTCACGCGTGGCCATTTTCCCATAGACCGGCCAGGGCATTACTTGAAGCAAATCATGTCCCGGAGGTACGACTGGTGGTTCATCATCCTCGCCTGTGCGAATGATGTGGATAAAGCCACCCAAAGTTAGTCCAGCAGGCAATCCGAGCGCATTGGGTGTTAGGTTACGGCTGATGAACGGACCGAACGCTTGTCCTCCAGAAAGGTAGCAAGGGGCATTGATCATTTCCGGCTGTCCCAGGTGCGGATCCCCACCGGGCAGGTAACTTGGGTTGGTATGGCAATCGCTGCAACCACCTTGAGCGTTCACAATATAACTGCCCAGGCCAACCAGGGAACGACTCCTTCGAGGATAGTTGAGAGGTACCGGCGCGATAGCTAGTCCGCGTCGCACCACGCTTTCAGGGATGTCACCGTCGTCATCATCGTCGTCGTGACTGGCCATCGTCGTCATATCAGTTTTCGACCAGGCGGCCGGAAGCATGGCGGGACTCAAGAGAACGAGGGTAATACCTGCGAGCGCGAGTATTGCGAACATCATCAATCGACTTTTCATTGCTTGCTCCTTTGTGAAAAAGTTAGGGTGGGCTCATCAGCCGCGTTTGCGACAGCGTGAGGTTACTGCGCAGCGGCGCTAACTGAATGCTCGATCTGGTGCACCTTTTATCTCAACGCTCTGGGGAAGTCAAACACTTCCAAGGTGAGGCAGTCGGCGCAACCTATGACGGAAGCAACGGAAGCGGTTCTTGAGCTTGTAACCGCGAGGCGCGGCCATTTTCAATTGGAGTCGGGCCATCACGGAGGTCTCTGGCTTGATCTCGATCCCCTCTTTGCCGAGCCGAAGAGAATTCGACCCTTCATCGCCAAGCTAGCCGAGGCAATTCGAAAGCACGAAGTTGCCGCAGTGTGTGGTCCACTTCTAGGTGGCGCATTCCTTGCGCAGCTGGTAGCACATGAGCTCACCGCGGAGTTTTCATTTACGGAACGCGTTATGCCCAGCGAGTCTCGCGGACTCTACCGCGCTCGCTACGTGCTGCCGCCTGCATTCGTGCCGCGACTCACCGGCAAGCGCGTCGCGATCGTCGACGATGTTATGAGTGCAGGTTCCGCTCTGCGCGGCACCTACGAAGAGCTCAACTCGCACGGTGCCCTTCCGGTGGTGGCGGGCGCGTTGCTCGTACTGGGTTCAACCGGGGCGCAGTTTTTTGCGGAGCGGGGTGTTGCTGTGGAAGCAGTCGGCCGAGAACACTACGATCTCTGGTTGCCTGCCGCCTGCCCGTTGTGCGCTTCAGGTATCCCGCTCGAACAAAAGTAGGCACCTGGTTGTTCGCGAGTCGGGTTGCCTTCGTGAAGTCAGCCTTCTATTGTGACCGTTCAGCGTAACTGAATAGCCGTAGCACACAGAAGAGAACCGTCTATGACTACACTGCAACCTCGCAGTTAAAGAGTAACCGGAGCCATTCGCTATGCCGAAGTATGTAGCTTTCCTGCGGGCCGTGAATGTTGGCGGGCACATTGTGAAGATGGACCAACTGCGACGCTTATTTAAGTCGCAAGGCTTCACGAACGTCGAGACCTTCATCGCCAGCGGCAATGTCATTTTTGATTCGCCCGTCCGAAGCACGCAAAAGCTCGAGAAGAAGATCGAGCAGAACCTCAAAAAAAATCTCGGCTACGAAGTGGAGACTTTTATCAGGTCGATTGCAGAGCTTGCAGAAATCGCCTCGTATGAACCGTTTCCCGGTGGAGAAAGCGACGGCGAAGGTTGCGTCGTCTATATTGGGTTCCTTGGCAATAGCCCCGCCGCGGCAGCTCGGAAGAAGTTACTGTTATTGCGGACGCCGGTCGATGAGTTTCATTTAAACGGTCGCGAGTTCTACTGGCTTTGTCGAGGGAGGATGAGCGACTCACAGATCACCGGCAACCTATTGCAGAAGACGCTGGGCATGCAGACGACGATGCGAAACTCAAACACCGTGCGGAGACTGGTGACAAAGTATCCCGGCTGAATTTCTTATTGGACTAGAGCCGCGATTTCCTCCCACACTAATTCAGGTCTGATCTCCACGAGACATGCCGGCTTCAATGGGGCACTGTTCGGATAGGTGCATTCCACCTGATGACAACGCACACACTCAAACGTCGAAGCTAACCAAACCTGATTCTCCCCTTTCGCTCCAACCAGATGTGGATCTGTTGCCCCGTAAATTGTTACTGAAGGAATATCTAAGGCTGCGGCGATGTGGCTCAACCCTGTATCGAGTCCGACTGTTGCGCGCGCACCGCTAATGATTGCCGCTTTTTCGGAAATCGAAAGCGAAGGCAAGACGATCGCGCGTTCATCGCCCGCGGCTATTCGCAATGAACGTTCGCACTCCGCTTCGTCGCCCCAGGGAAGTACTACATTGAAACCTGCCGCTGTAGCAGTGCGGGCTAACTCGGCCCAGTAGGACTCAGCCCAGACTTTGGAAGACCAGCTGGTACTGTGAATGAAAACCAGATACGGCTGCGGCAACTCAAGCGGTGTGACACCGAAGCGACTGCGATCGATGCCATAGTCAACTTCGGCTGGCTCATACTCGTAACCGAGCGATGCTGCCAGCAACTGGCGCATGCGTTGAATCGAGTGCTCCCCTTTCGGAACAGCAACCGCTTTCTGGTAAAGGAACTGCGCGCCCCAATCGTGAACACCGCCGCCGTCGTGACCCGCATGGATGCCTCTCGCTAGTCGCGCTGCGAACGCGCTTTTTAATCCGCCCTGTACATCGACTATCAGATCGTACTTGCGACTACGCAGTTGTTTGACGAAACTTTTGAACTCGCCGCTCTTGAACGCTTCGAAGGGATTCCGTCCCCAGCGGCGAAAGGCCGCCGGAATTACGTTATCAACGGCCGGGTGCCACGTCGGGACCTGGGCGAACGACTCTTCTACAACCCAGTCGAAACGAATTCCGGGAAAGGCCCTGGCCGCATCCGTGAGCGCGGGCAGGGTCTGAACGAGGTCTCCCATCGCGGAGAGTCTGACGATTAAGATATGCATCAGTAGGCGGGGAGCGCGAGCATGCGTGGCATCGAACGCGATTGTATATGCGGCCCTCTCTACGTGTCTATTCGCTAATTCTGTAGCGCAAACTCTTAGTTAGCGTGACCTCGAGCTTGTTATCACAAGTCATGTAGCTTTTGCTCCGCGGGTAATGTTGACGCGCCATGTCATCGGCTTCTATCCTCGTCTTCGTTCAACCAGCTCTTCAAGATCAGCGTTCAGCCTTTGAAAATCTCAGCCACCATCATCACTCTCAATGAAGCGGAACACATTCGCGGTGCCTGCGAATCGCTCGCATGGGCGGATGAGATTGTGGTGGTGGACTCCGGCTCAACCGACACTACGCGAGAGATCGCGCAAGAATGCGGGGCTCGAGTGATCGAAAACGTCTGGCCGGGTTTCGCTGCACAAAAACAATTCGCGGCGGAACAAGCGAAGTATGACTGGATTTTTAGTCTCGACGCGGACGAGCGTGTTTCAGACGAACTGGGCGCTTCGATCGCTGCACTTCATGGCAACGATGAGCGCCAGCTTGCGGACGGCTATTCGATCGCGCGGCGCGCTTTCTACATGGGACGCTGGATCCGCGGCGGCGGATGGTATCCCGATCGGCAGTTGCGCCTTTACAACAGGACGCGTGGCCGTTGGGAGGGCGCGCACATTCATGAGTCGGTGAAGATGGACGCGGCTGCTCGCGTCGAAGTTCTTTCGGGAGACTTGCTCCACTACACCGTTAAAGACACCGCCGAACATCACCGGATGATCGGCGAACGCTATGCCCCCCTTGGCGCGCGCAAGATGTTTGACTCGGGTCGACGAACCTCTGCGGTACAGATTGCCACGGCCGGACCTGCCGCGTTTATTCGCAGCTTCATACTCAAAGGAGGCTTTCGTGATGGGCTGGCGGGATTAACGATCGCGCGCTTTGCCGCGCATCATGCAACTTTAAAACATTTGATGCTGCGGGAACTGCAGAAGGGAGCGAAGCAGTAGTTGAACGCTTACTGCTTGAGTAATCCCTATTCTCCCGCATGCGCGGATCGTGTGAGAGTTCCTGGCCTTGGACTTAGACATGTCGTTTAAGATTCGGTTGGCAACGTTGCAAGACATTCCTGCCCTGGTAGAACTGATCGCCGAATCAGTCCGCTCGCTTAGTGCTCCCTATTACACGCAAGCTCGAACCGAAAGCGCACTGACTCACATCTTCGGGATCGACACACAACTGATTCTCGACGGCACTTACTTTGTCGTGGAAGCAAGCGAGGAGACAAGCGAGCACGGGGGCGAGGTGGTTGGCTGTGGCGGTTGGAGCAAGCGGAAGACTCTTTTTGGTGGCGATCAGGCGAAGAGTGGCAACGTCGATAATCTTCTGAAGCCTGGTTCAGACGCGGCGCGCTTGCGGGCGTTCTATGTTCATCCGAACTGGGCACGCAGGGGAATTGGCGCATTGATCATCAGGACCTGCGAGGCTGCGGCTCGTGCCGCAGGGTTTACCCGTTTGGAATTGATTGCGACCTTGCCAGGTGAGCCGCTTTATTCCGCGAGTGGTTACGAGATTATTGCGCCGTTCGAGATACCGCTGCCGGGCAACGATTCGCTTCCAGGATTTCGGATGGCGAAGGATCTCGCCTAGCCCGACTTACACTCGCGATCCTGGTTTCAAGTTGTAAGCCGAGCGGCGTTATCATCTCCACGCAATCGTCTCCCAGCTGATCACCTTGAGGATATTTTAGGAGGAGTAAGCCATGCAGGATCTGCTTGATGATTTCCAAAGAACTCTCGAGGTGGACGGAGAGCGATTGCTCGGGATTTCTGAGGAGCAAAGCGCCACGGCAAGAGCAGCGGGAAAGTGGTCACCGAAGCAGATCATCGGCCACCTAATCGATTCCGCCGCAAACAACCATCAGCGCTTTGTGCGCGCGCAGTTGAGCGATGAACTCGCATTTTCCGGGTACCAGCAGGAAGAGTGGGTGCGCGTCCAGGGCTACGATAGCGAACCCTGGCAGCAACTAGTTCAGCTATGGAAGAGCTATAACCTGCACCTGCTGCACGTGATGTCTCTGAGTTCTGAAGAGGCGCGAACCAAACCGCGGGTGAAACATAACCTTGATGAGATCGGATGGAACACAGTTTCTAAGACCGAGCCGGTCACGCTCGAGTACTTCATGCGCGACTACGTTGCGCATATGAAGAACCACTTGCGGCAGATCCTGGATTCAAGATAACGCTCTTGAAACAATCAGCAACCGGCCCTATTCTTTAGCCCAACTAATAATCACTCTTTACATTCCGGAGGCCGTTCATGGACTACACATTCGAACAACTAAAAGACAAGACTGTGGTCGAGCTGCGTGACCTTGCCAAGGGCATCGATCATGAAGCGGTGCAGGGCCACACTCAGATGAACAAGGAACACTTGCTCGTCGCGATTTCCAAAGCGCTTGGCATCCAGCACGAGCACCACGACGTCGTCGGTGTCGACAAAGCTTCGATCAAAGCCCGGATTCGCGAACTCAAAACAAAACGTGAGGAAGCGATTGCGGCGCACGACTCCGCCCAGCTTAAGGTAGTGCGACGGACGATGCACCGGTTAAAGAGGCGGATTCACAAGGCGACTATTTAGGTGAATCTATCAGCTTGTAGGGGCGGGACCCCGTGTCCGCCCGATGCCTCGCGACGGCACTTGGGGTGGGACAGAGACCCACCTGTACAATTCAGTGCGACACGCTTTCTTTTCGCGCGCGCGAGATTAGCGTTTCGATGTCTGTCATCTTCCGCGGCAGCGCTCCTGTCATCCAACGAACACCGTCAGGCGTCACCAGCATGTCATCCTCGATACGAACCCCGATGCCGCGATACTTTTCAAATGCAGGCCGTACCGCCTTCTTAAACTTTTCCCAATCGTCAGGCTTCCAACCCCACGGCTGAGCATCAAGCGCATCAGGTCGCACGTAGATTCCCGGTTCGTTGGTGAAAACCATTCCCGGTTCCAACTTCACAGCAAGTCCCACGTCGTGCACGTTCATTCCCAGCAAATGAGACGTTCCGTGCATAAACCAGACTTGATACTGGTTGGAATTGCGGTCGGTGATCAACCCAAGCTTCAACAACCCGTCTTTGATCACGGCGGTCGCTGCCCTGTGCACGTCTGAATACATTGCGCCCGGCCGAATCACACGCGCGCCTGCTTCCTGAGCGTCGTAAACGATCTGATAGATCTCGGCCTGTGGCGGGGAAAATTTCCCACTAACCGGGAAGGTGCGGGTAACGTCGGCGGTGTAATGCTCATACTCGGCGCCCACATCCATTAATATTAGATCGCCATGGTTCACAGCCCCCTGTGATTCAATGTAGTGAAGTGTCGTAGCGTTTGGACCACAACCAACTATCGAAGGATAACCCCAGTGATCAGCGTTGCGCCTCTTGAAGGTGTAAGCCACTTCAGCCTCCACCTCATATTCCCATTTAGCAGTACCGGTTGTTGACCACGCGCGTTCCTGTGCCTCAGTCGTAATGTCGATCGCGTGCTGGAGGAGTTGCACTTCCATCGGTGATTTTCGCAAACGCATGCTGGCAAAGATCGGTGCGGCGTCCTTAACTGCGAAGCCTGAAGACGTCGACGTCCAATCAGAAGCGAAGCGACGCTCCTGACTGTATTCGGCGCTGCCCGCATCATTGGGAGAGAGTAGGTACAGCTGCGCTTCGTGCTTCGCCGCCGCCTGGAATAACAAATCAGGCACGACTGGGTTGAACGGGTTATCGAAACTAGTCAGCAATATATTCTCGGCCTTCGGACGGTAGGGTTGCTGTGCTCGGAGTGACTGGAGGAAAGGACTAAGTTCCCTCTCGTCCCAGATCTCTTTGATGCCTGACGCACGGGCCGCCTCAGCGACGGTGTACATATGGCCACTCCACGTTTCCATGAACGAATCGCGGCGTGGCAGAAACAATATTTCGGCAACCTGCGCATTGCCGGGAACGAGAACAAGCGTGGCGCCCTTTTGCTTGAGCATGGTGAGGTAGTAAAGATTGTTCTCCTGCCGATACTCATAGTAGACGTCGTTTGTGTAAATCCGTGGTTGAGCGCTAAACAGAAGCAGGACACTTTTCGATCCGATCTCCTGGGCCACCCGTGCGCGCCTCTGGGCCAACTCGGCGAGTCGCTCTCTGTCATTAAGAACCGGAGCCGGCGGGGTGATTCTAATTACCGACGCACTGCCGTTGGGAGTTTCCACGTCCGGCCCTTGCACCTTCCCGAGTGATGCATCGCAGAAGAGCAGAAGAGAAACGAGCACAGTGATGATTTCCAGAAGGACGGTCCTTCTAAATTTCGTCGTTTTGTTCATTTGGTTTGAGCGGATGATTGGGAATGACTCGGAGGCCAGGCTCGTGAGGGACTACGGGGTCGGGGGAATTCTGCGCCGATTTAAACGATTGGCGTGACGGAAGGAGACTTCAGCCGCGGAAAACGGTCCACGCTTGCGCGTGGACATCCCGGCAAGATCGTCGACCGGAATGAACTGCATCACGAAAAACGGACCATCGCTTTCCGAAACGTGATCACTTACGCGCGGCAAAGCTGAATGGTGCATCCGTGCGAGCAATCTCGCTTCACGTTCAAACCGTTTCCGTAAACCCTCGTCTGCGAAAAACGTTTCTTTCAAAGCCACAGTGCTATCGAGTCTCTCATCGATTGCTTCAGAGACAGCGCCCATTCCACCTTGACCGAGTTGGCGGATGACGCGGTAACGACCCTGTAAGACTGTTTCCGGTGGCAGCATTGTTCTTCTACTCGGGAGTATCGCATCGCCTCAATCCACTAAATTGAACGCGCGATCCAACGCCACTCTCGAGGCTTTCGACGGGAGTCATCGATTCGCGTCTATTATACACAGGCCTCACGTTCCGACGAATAGAGTCGCTTGAAGGAACGGCGGTTGGCGAACGGTAGACAAAGGCTTGACCGCCAAGACGCGGGGGTAAGCAGAGGACGCCAAGAGTCCGACTGAAAAAGTTTTGCCCTAGCTCATCTGACTAGCTAACGAAGGACGCTGCTCTCGCTTCTAAGACATCTTGGCGTTCTCTACGTAACCCCGCGACTTAGCCGTCAATGCGAAACCGACCAGGCGATTGGTTGGTTCCATCAATCGAGCGTATGCTTACGGGCATGAGTAGATCCTTCCCGGTTTCAGACGCTGAAATTATTGATATCGATCCTCCTAAACGAAGACATTGGCGCCGTTGGTTAATTGCCGCTGCAGTATTGCTCTTCATTGTCCTTTCGCGGGGACTTTCGATTTACATTTCCGCGCTCTGGTTTGGCTCACTCGGTTTTTCACAAGTCTACTGGTACATCTTCAAACTAAAGATCGCGTTGTTCGTCGTCTTCTTCCTGCTCACTGTACTGCTTCTGAGCTGCGCGTTCTGGCTGCTGCAACGGGCGTTTGCCTCACACGCACTTGCGCCGCGAACAATCATGGTGAACAACCAGCCGGTCCAGTTTTCACCGGCGCGATTCATCCGGCCTGCGTCGTGGGTCATGGCGATCGTGTTTGGCTTAATCGCGGGCCTCGCAATGAAAGGCCAATGGCGTGAATTTGCCAGTTACGCTAATCAGGCTCCAACCACCTTGCTTGATCCGATCTTTCAAAAGCCGCTGGGCTTTTATCTCTTCTCGCTTCCTGTTTTCGATGCGATCAGCTCCTGGCTGCTGACGCTAACAGTCGTTGTACTTTGCGCGTCGCTGGCCTTTTCGCTCCTCGCAATTCCCCAGACGGTATTGAAAGCGACCCGCCCCGCTCCGGCTGGAACTGCGTTTACCGCAGTGTCCTGCGCTGTTTCTGCCTTGCTCCTCGCGTTGAGCTGGCGCACGTATCTCTCCCGCTTTCCATACCTCTGGAACGATCACCAGACCTTCTCCGGAGTCACCTTCACCGAAGCGAACTACCTGATTCCAGCGCTGTACTTCGTTACCGTTGCGCTGATCATCGCCGCTGCGATTTCGCTGCTCAACGCCTTCACAAAGCGTGGTCTGCGACTGCTGGTACTTGCTCTCGCCATCCCGCTCGTTGTTTACGTGGTCGGCGTCTTAATCGTTCCTACCTACGTCAATAGCTTTATCGTGAAACCGAATGAGCTGGGACGCGAGACCCCGTATATCCAACACAACATCACCTGGACGCGCCGAGCGTTCAATCTCGAAACGATTGAATCGCGAGAATTTGAAGCGGAAAATTCTGTGGAAGCATTGAGCCTCAATACCAATCGTCCGACGCTGGAGAATATTCGGCTGTGGGACTGGCATGCTTTGCAGGACACGCTGAAGCAGATTCAGACCATTCGCACTTATTATGACTTTCCCGACGTAGACGTGGATCGCTACAACGTCGGCGGCCAAAACAGACAGATGATGATTGCCGCTCGTGAGCTGGATGAGGAAAAGCTTCCAGAATCCTCCCGCAACTGGATTAATGAAAAGCTGATTTACACACACGGTTACGGCGTGACGATGAATACCGCCAATGGGTTCACTCCGGAAGGAATGCCTCGCTTCGTCCTGTCGGATATGCCGATCAAATCAAGCGCTCCCGAGCTCAACATCACGCGACCGCAGATTTACTACGGACAGAAAACCAATACGGACGTTTATGTAAAGACGGTGCAGAAGGAGTTTGATTTCCCGCAAGGTGAAGCAAACTCTTATACGACCTATGAAGGCACCGGCGGAATTCAAATCGGCGGACGCTTGCGCCGGACGCTCCTCGCATGGGCGCTGGACGATCTTTCAAAACTCCCTTTCTCTGATGATGTGACTTCGGAGAGTCGGGTTCTAATTCATCGGAACATCAGGGAAATGGTCGACGGGGTCGCACCTTTCCTGATTTATGACAACGATCCTTACATCGTTGTTAGTCAGGAGGGACGACTCTACTGGATTATTGACGCCTTCACTGAGTCCTCAAGCTTTCCGTACTCACGCCACCACGCCGCCGGTAAGGACACCGTCAACTACATTCGCAACAGCGTTAAGGTAGTAGTCGACGCCTATAACGGGTCGCTGGATTTCTACGTCTTCGATCAACAGGACCCGATTATTGCCACTTACCGCGCGATTTTTCCGACGCTCTTTAAAGATGCGAGCAGTATGCCCGCCGACCTCCGCGGGCACGTACGTTATCCGGAGACGCTGATTCGGGTACAGGGCGAAGTGTACGGCCTCTACCACACACAAAGCCCGAAGGTGTTTTTCCAACGCGAAGATGTTTGGAGTGTTGCCAGTCAGCTCGGGATCGACTCCCAAAACAAAAAGCAATCAGAACCGATCGATCCTTATTTTGTCTTGATGCAACTTCCCGGTGAGAACACCGCGCCGGAATTTTCCCTCATCCTGCCGTTCACGCCAGCCAACCGAAACAACATGATCGGCTGGATGGCCGGCCGCAGTGACGCGGAGCATTACGGCAAGCTTCTCGTTTATAACTTCCCGAAGTCGCGACTGATTGAGGGACCGCTCCAGATCGAAGCCCGCATCGACCAAAATGCCCAACTGTCGGCACAGTTCAGTCTCTGGAACCAGCAAGGCTCGCGCGTTCTGCGCGGTCACTTACTCGTTATTCCGATCGGCAGTTCGTTGCTCTATGTCGAGCCAATTTATCTCCAGGCCGAGCGGAGCCCAATGCCGGAACTGCGCCTGGTGGTGCTCGCAATTCAGGAAAAGGTCGGTTATGGACAAAGCTTCGACGAGGCAATGAACAACTTGTTTGGTGAAGCAGGCAGGACGCCGGCGCCGGCACCGAATGCGCCGCCTCAGGAAAAACCGGGAACTGCGCCAGAGACAGCAGCGCCTTCACCAGTGGTTTCGAGCACAGTGCAACAGCTAATCATTCGCGCGATTCAGGAGTTTGATGAGTACCAGCGACTCACGGCGCAAGGCAAGTTAGCGGAAGCGGGTCAAAAGCTCGAACAGCACAAGCATACGCTCGAGGAGTTGAAGCGAGTGGGCAGTATGCCGTAGGACGCGAAGCGCGATTCACTTTCGATCGATCTTCTCCTGCAGCTTCTTTGCCTTCTCGACCGCGTCTTTGTATTCGGGTTGATATTCAGGGTCAGTAGTCATCTGCGAAATATATTCAATCTGCTTGCGCGCATCCGGGACTCGATCGGCAGCCTCGTAAGCCTCCGCCAAACGCAGTCGGAGTAGCGCGTTGTTCGCGCCAAAGCGCAGGCCCTTCTCCAGATACTCAACAGCTTTTTGATGATCCCCACCCATCAGTCGTGGCGCCTCCAGATAGAGTTGACCTAATCCCAAGTAAGCGCTGCCGGACTGATAGCCCTCGTCAAGACTCATAACCTTTTCCATTTCACTCTTGATGTCCGAGAAGCTCGAGAGGCCGGCCAGCGTATCCGCCTTTGCCGCGCCCCCATAGTTTGCCCCGAGCCAGAAGTGCCCCTCGGGCTTATTGTCCTGGAGCTTCACAGCAGCCTTACCCGCCTCGATTCCTTCGCGGAAGGCCGCATCACGCTCGGCGTCGTTGTCGGTGTGATCTCCGAGATAGTAGTTGAACTGGGCCAGCCGCCAGGCCGCTTCGTAGTTTCCGTAATCCCCAGTGCGCGCCTCCCGCAAAAGGGTGACGCCCTGCCGCACTTTGCGAAAATCCTCACGTTGTTTGTAGAACTCAAGCGCCTCCTTAATTTTCTGAGTCGCTAAGGCCTGGTCGTTGCCCAGGTGTGCGGAGTCCTGGGTCGTTTCTTCCCTGCAAGACGCCGCTAGAACAACCGTTCCCAAAGTTAAGGTCAACGCGAACAAACGCCAAATAGCCTGATTTTTCTCCATTTTCCTCATCCCACGTGCCTAATTGTATGGTGATGTCATACAAAAATTAAAGCGATTACCGAAATCCGGCCGAATAGGGTATATTGCCCAGCATCGACTCAGCTCCAGCGCTTTAGCAGCTGGCATGACTGCGACTGGAGCCAACATTGCGAACAGATACTCCCGGAGGAAGGTGTGGCAGCGGCAGCATTCTACGACCTCGAAGGCACACTGGTCAGCACCAATCTCGTGCACACGCTGGGCTTCTATGCGAAGAACCAGCCGGGGCTCGTTGGCAGTTTCAAAAAGAGCGCGGCGACGCTCCTGAGCATTCCTGTTTTCGCCGTCACCGACCAGTATAGTAGAAAAGTCTTCAACGACCTGTATTTCAAACGCTACAAGGGTCAATCCGAAGATCGCTTGCGATTTCTGGCGAACGAGCTGTTCGAAAGGGTTCTCCTACCGGCAGTCTTTCCCGGCACATATGAATTACTGGCGAAGTCGCGCAGCCTGGGCTTGAGACAAGTCGTAGTGACCGGAGCCCTGGACGTCTCGGTCAAACCTTTGATGCAGCATTTGGGGATTACTGAATACGTGTCCAATCGTCTTGAGTTTGTTAACGGCATTGCTACGGGTCGTCTCTTGCCGCCGGTGATGGCGGCCGCCACCAAGGCATCCTGGATCCGAGTCTTTGCCGAACGCGAAGGACTGAGCCTGAGTGACTCTTATGCCTATACGGACAGCATGAGCGATCTGCCGATGTTATCGGTCGTGGGCCATCCGGCTGCTATCAACCCGGATATGCGTCTCCGCCAGACGGCGCTGCATCACGATTGGCCGATACTGAATTTGAAATAGTCTCGAGTTTGAAGTTTCGAGTTCCGAGTTAATTCGGCATTCGAAACTCGAAACTCGGAACTCGAAACTTTGAAACCTTATGTCACTTCAATTACGACGCAAGACGCACGAATCGGTTGTCTACATTGATCGCGATAGCGCGCCGCGCATTATCGCCTCGGGGATGGATTTCATTCTCGAAGACTTGCCCGTCGGCACGCGTGTCATCTATCCAAACCCGCCCATTAAGGGCCTCGCAAATCGCGAGGCGGCGATCCGCTACGCCCTGAACCACCCGCACGATTGCGATCCATTGTTCGCGCAGCTTGAACCGGGGATGAAGGTGACGATCGCGGTGGATGACATCAGCATGCCGATCCCGCCGATGAAGACGCCGGACATTCGCCAGACCGCTCTGGAAATTTTGGTCGAGATGCTTCACGGTCATGGCGTTGATGACGTACACATCATCATTGCCATTTCCCTGCACCGCAAAATGACTCCCGCCGAAATGAAGCGGATGGTAGGACAGAAAATCTGGAACGACTTTTATCCAGACCGTTACTACAACCACGACGCTGAAGATCCGACCAATCTCGTTCTGCTTGGTGAGACTCGTCACAAGGAACCGCTGCGCATCAACCGCCGGGCAGCCGAGAGCGATCTGCTCATCTACCTGAACTTCAACTTTGTGCCGATGAACGGCGGACATAAGTCTGTGGGCGTGGGCCTCTGTGATTACGAGTCGCTCCGCGCTCATCACAATCCCGACGTGATTCGAGCGTCGCACAGCTACATGGATCCGGCCGGCTCGGAATTGGGTCGCGTAATTAGTCGTGTAGGGAAGATTGCCGACGAGCATCTGAACGTCTTTCACATCGAGACAACTGTAAACAACTACATTTTCGGCGCCGACATGGGTTTTCTGGCGAAGAACGAAGACGACTTCTCTGCCTTCGATCGCATGAAGTACGAGGGCATGCGTTTCGCTATGAACAAGATGCCGCGGCCCGCCAAGCGAGCGATGTACAACTCACTCAAGAGCAACTACGAAATGATCGCGTGCCATGCCGGTAAGACCGATCCCGTGCACGACGCCATCATTGCGAAGAGCATGGAGCAGTACGTCGTGCCGATCGAAGGTCAGGCCGATATCCTGATCTGTCCGGTGCCTGATATGTCGCCTTACAGCATCAACTCAATCTTGAATCCCCTGCTGGTCCAGGTGATGGCGCTCGGCTATCACTTCAACATGTATCGCGGGAAGCCGCTTTTGAAGCAGGGCGGGACTCTAATCCTTCATCATCCCTGCACAGACGAGTTCGATCACAACTTCCATCCAAGCTATATCGAGTTCTTCAACCGTCTGCTGCCGGAGACGCGCGACGCGAATGTGTTGCGAGACAAGTACGAACAGGAGTTTGCCAACAATCCGAGCTACGTCGAAATGTACCGCCGCGGCAACGCGTATCACGGCTCGCATCCATTCTTTATGTGGTACTGGGGCGAGGGCGGCCGGCAGCACGTCGGACACGTAATCGCCGCGGGAGCGGAAAACGCGCACGTGCCTGCCATGATGGGCTGGGAACGTGCAGACAATCTGACGGAAGCGATTGCCATGGCGCGCAGCTATATGGGTAGCTCGGCGCAAATCACGATGCTGCATCAACCGATCATAGCGATTGCCGACATGGGGTCTGCATAAGCACGAGCTTTCGCACAATGAAGTTATCGCCTACAGAAATCTTTCAGAACCGCAATATCTTCCTGATCGGCGGCACCGGCTTCCTCGGCAAGGTCACGCTCAGCATGCTCCTCTACCGCTTCCCGAATGTGGGTCGCGTATATGTTTCGGTGCGGGCGCGTTCGCAGGAAGAGTCGGAGACGCGCTTCTGGAATAGCGTCATCACCGCCCCACCGTTCGATCCGTTGCGGGAACGTTACGGCAGCGCCTTCGAGGGATTTGTGCGCAGCAAGGTTGTGGTGCTCGGTGGAGACATCGGCGAAACCAATCTTGGTTACACCGACGAAGCAGCGCAGCGCGTGGCTGATGATATTGATGTCATCATCAACAGCGCCGGTAACGTCACGTTCAACCCGACACTCGAGAGCGCCTTGCGCACGAACGTCGTCGGCACTCAGAACGTCATCCTCTTTGCGAAGCGGATGAAGCGCCCTGCGCTCGTCCATGTTTCCACTTGTTTCGTTGCGGGCAATCGTTCCGGTGTGGTTTGGGAGAGCGATCCTGTGCTCGGTTACTTTCCGCGCAAACACGAACTGCCTGGGGTCGAATTCTCAGTCGCGCAGGAAATTAAGGATTGCGCGAGGCTCGCCGAACGAGTCAAAGAAGAAGCGAAAGACGCGATGATGATCTCTCGCTTTCGTGAGCTTGCACGCAGGAGACTGGTCGAAGAAGACCGCGATGAAGACGATCCTGACGCACTCGGTTTGGCGGTTGCGCGCGAACGAAAGGTCTGGACGCGCACGCGCTTGACTGATCTGGGAGTGGAACGCTCCGCGTGGTGGGGTTGGCCAAACATCTACACCTACACCAAGTCGCTCGGCGAACAACTCGTTGCTGCCGAGACTGGCATAGTTCGAGGCATCGTCCGGCCCAGCATCGTTGAGTCGGCCCTCGCTTACCCGTTTCCGGGATGGAACGAAGGCTTCACCACAACGGCGCCGATTGTTTTCCTGGTCCTAAAAGGACAGGTGAAGGTACCGGCGAATGACAAACTCGTTCTCGACATTACACCGGTAGATCAGGTCGCGTCCGTGATGCTCGCGGTAGCAGCGCAGGCTTGTGTTGAGGAACCGCGTCTCGTCTACCAGGCGGCAACGGGAGACTCAAATCCAAACAATCTCGAACGAATCATCGGGCTTGTCGGTCTCTTCAAGAGAAAGCACTTCCTGGAAAAAGAGTCTGGCTTCAAATTCGTGAACGAGCTTGCGGCCCGGATGTCACCTCGCCCTGTTTCACCCGGCGTATTCGACGCGACTTCGATCCCGATGTTCAATAAAGCGGCCAAGCGCGCGTCATCCCTGCTTGATCGCGCACGGCCCCGTTGGGGTGGGGGACGCGTCGTCGAAGTTATTGATCGAGTCAGGAACGGAGTCGAAAGAGTTGAGGAGATCACACGTGAGACAACCGATGCATTCGATATCTTCAAACCATTTACAATCGACAACGCTTACATCTTTCGTTCGGACAACGTCCGCTCTCTGTTCGAGAGAATTAGAAAGGACGAGCAGTCGCTCTTGACCTGGAATCCTGAGCAGTTTGACTGGTACGACTACTGGCTGAACATTCATTTGCCCGGTCTTAAGAAGTGGGTCTTCCCCACACTCGAAGACGACATGCGCGCGCAACCCAAGCGCGTTTACACGTATCGCGATCTGCTGGAACTCTTCGAGACTTCGACCAAGCGACACTCCACGCGCGTGGCCATGCGCATCGAGCGGGACGATCGCACGGAGCAATACACTTATGCCGATCTGCGCGAACTAGCCACACGAGCAGGCGCCTTCCTCGCTGGTGCGGGCATCAGGCCTGGCGATCGCGTAATTCTCTTCAGCCATAACGCTCCTGAGTGGGGCATGACCTATTTCGGTGTGCTGAAGGCCGGTGCCAGTTGCATCCCCGTTGATCCCGAAAGCTCCGTCGATGAAATCGTGAACTTCGCAAGAGCAGGCGACGCGGCGGCGATTATCATCAGCGAGAAGCTCGAGCAGGACCATCCTGAACTGAGGCAGCGATTGACTGACGAAGGGTTGGCGCTCAAACATTGGACCTTCTCTGAAGTATTCGCCCTTACCGATGAAGCGACTGAAGACCAGCGGATTGCGATGCTCCCGCCGAAAGTGCAAGCGCAGTCAGTCGCGTCTTTGATCTTTACTTCCGGAACAACCGGCCGACCGAAGGGCGTGATGCTCTCGCATCGCAACCTTACAAGCATGGTTTCGATGCTCTCGTCAGTGTTCGACATGTCGACGAAGGATGGGGTTCTCTCCGTCTTACCCCTTCATCACACGTTCGAGTTCTCAACTGGCTTTCTCACGCCGCTCAGCCGCGGTGCGCAAATCACCTACTTGCCGGAGCTAACCAGCGATGCGCTGGCGCGCGCGATCAAGAACGGTCACGTCACCGGTATGGTTGGCGTGCCCGCGTTGTGGGAACTGCTGCACCGACGCATTAAGAACAGGCTCTATGAGCGCAGCGATTGGATTGGCAAGACCGCCGACAATTTGATTCAGGCAAACGCCTGGTTGCGGGAGAGAACGCCGCTTAACCTGGGCCCGATCATTTTCTATCCGATTCACGAAGGTCTAGGCGGACGTATTCGCTATTTCATCAGCGGCGGTTCCGCGCTTAGCGAAAAGATCCATCAGGATTTCCAGGGACTCGGGTTCACAATCCTGGAAGGCTACGGGTTAACTGAGGCGTCGCCCGTGCTGACAGTTACACGTCCGGAGAATCGCATGTTGACGGGTAGCGTCGGCAAACCGTTGCCGGGCGTTCAGGTGAAGATAGCCGGAGCCGATGCAGGCGGCGTGGGCGAAGTGATCGCACGCGGCCCGAATGTGATGCTGGGATATTTTGAGGACGAGGCAGCGACGCGCAGCACGCTTGTCGAACGTTGGCTCTACACCGGCGACCTCGGAAAACTGGACGACGACGGCAACCTCTACCTGGTAGGCAGGTCCAAAGAGATCATCGTCGACACGAACGGTAAGAATGTTTACCCGGATGAGCTTGAAGAGATCTACGCTGATTCTCCGCACATCAAGGAGCTCAGCGTCGTCGGACTCGCCGACGGCATCGGAGAGAAAGTCGCCGCTCTCGTCGTTGCTGATGACGAGGACGACATCTCGCTTTCACGCGCGGAGTTGCGCAAGCGCGTAGAGGAACACTTCCGCCAGGTATCGGCTTCTCTGCCTTATTACAAGCGCGTGAAGGTGCTTCACTTTACAGATATCGAACTGCCGCGAACCGCCACTCGCAAGGTCAAGCGGCGCGAGGTCGTGGCGATTATGGAGGCGCTGGAACAAACTGAAAAAGCCGGCAAGGTGGCAGTGGGCCGTCCTCCGGCAGACTCTGACTCACGCTGGCTGCTTGATGTCGTGGCAACGGTCAGCAATCGCTCTCGCGCTGAGGTGACTCCGGACTCACGGCTCGCCGACCTCGGATTCGACAGTCTGATGTTCGTCGAGCTCGCCACAGCAATTGAAAATGCCGGCGGTTCGATTACAGCGCCTGAGAGGCTCAACGAAGTGCAGGACTTGAGAGAGCTTGCCAGTGTGGTAGGCAAGCGTTCGCCGGGAGTTCGCGCCGAGCAACCGCTGCGCGTCGATGACCGTCGCGGCGATGATGAAATCCATGTGCCTTCTTTCGTTCGCGTCGCCGGCAATCTGGCGGGTGACGCACTGCAGCGAATCTTTTACGACCGGTTCTTGAAGACCCATTACGAAGGCACTTCGAACATTCCGGTCCATACGAACTTCATCGTTGCGCCAAACCATACCTCGCACCTGGACATGGGCCTCGCGAAAATGGCGCTGGGAGAAGCCGGGAAGGACCTGGTAGTGCTCGCCGCTGCGGATTACTTTTTCGACAGCAAGTACAAACGCGCTGTGATGGACAACTTTACAAACCTTGTGCCCATTGAACGTTCAGGTTCGTTGCGCCAGTCGCTCCGGCATGCTCGGTCGTTTTTAGATCGGGGGTATAACGCTTTGATTTTTCCGGAGGGCACGCGCTCGATGACCGGCACAATTGCCGACTTCAAACCTGTTGTGGGTTTTCTCGCGCTTGCTTCGCGCATCGGAATTCTTCCCGTCTACTTGCGAGGCACATACGAAGCGATGCCCAAGGGTTCGAACATCATCAAGAGCCGCGAGGTGGGCGCTCGTATCGGTCGTTATCTTTCCATCGAGGAGTTGGAAGAACTCACGAAAGGGATGGCCCGCGCCGAGGCCTACCGGTTGATCGCTGCTCTCGTGAAGCATGAAGTAGAAAACCTGCGCGACGGAACGAGGCTCCCGTTCGATGCGAAGGCGATGAGAAAACGCTGGAAGGCCGAGCGGCGCGCGCAGCTGGCTGAACGCGAAGTAGCAGTGGCCGCCGAGCTGGCGAACTAGTGCTCCGCACCAAAAAGGACTTTGGACCCTGGACTTCATTAGTACTTCATGCCTAAGACACCACAAAAACGCACCGCTCGCATGACGCCTGCGACAAGCACGAAACGTCGCGCAGCAATTGAGAAGCGTCCCCGAGCGGCAACACTGATCACCGGCGGCACAGGCTTTCTCGGTGCGCATCTGGTGCGACAGTTACTTGAGAACGGAGTCAAAGATATTCGCGTGATGGCCACGTCCATACCCGACTGGCTTGTCGATCTCGGTGCCGAGACGATGGAAGGCTCGATCACCAAAGCGGCGGATGTGGCGCGCGCAGTAGAAGGAATCAGAGACATCTATCACCTGGCCGGACGTGTCTCGCGTGAACGCGAAGACGGGCGTGAGATGTACGCGGTACACGTGGACGGAACGCGACTCCTCTGCGATGCGGCGAAAGCAGAAGGCGTTAAGTCAATCGTCATGGCTTCAACCAGCGGCACGATCGCTGTTACCGAAGACGGCGAGGTTCTGCCTGATGAGTCGTTCCCACCCCCGCTAGAGATCATTTCGCGCTGGCCTTACTACGCCAGCAAGACCTACCAGGAGATGGCGGCGCTTGAAAGCTTCAATGGTAAAGGTCTGCGGCTTGTCATCATGAACCCCAGCCTACTGCTTGGGCCGGGCGATGATCGTCTGAGCTCTACAAAGGTAGTGCTTGATTTCATGGCGCGGAAGATCAACGCGGTGCCGACCGGGGGCGTTAGCTTTGTGGACGTACGCGATGCTGCGCAGGCTTTTCGCGTCGCAATGAAGAAAGGACGTCACGGAGAGCGTTACCTCCTGGGTGCAGCGAACTGGACGTTTGATAAGTTCTTCGGTCGCCTGGAACGACTGACCAAGGTCGCGCGGCCGAAGTTCGCTCTGCCTTCGAAACTGGCGGTCGGCGGAGCGAAGCTTGTGGATTCGTTATTCAGGCAGTGGAACCTTGCCTCGCCAGTCGAGCCCGGCGCGGTGGAGATGGCGCAGTACTTCTGGTATCTAAACTGCGCTAAGGCCTCGCGCGAACTCGCTTTCAGACCCCGCGATCCCAGCGAGACGCTGCACGAAACCGTTGTCTATCTGCGTGAGAATTTTCTAGGTGGGAAGGCCTTCAGCAAAGGAAAGGGATGAAAGATGAGTAAGAAAGGACGAGTTGAGACTGAATCGGACTTACAATCCTTCATCCTCATCCCTTCCCCTTCATCCTTTTCGTGCTGAACGCATACAAGCGCTGCGTCGGATATTCAAACTCATAAGGATTCCGCTCGACGATCTTCTCCACTTCCAGCCCCGCAGTTTCCAGATAGCCTCGCACTTCTTCATCAGTCATCAAAGTTACGTCGATTGATACTGGTTCTCCGTACCATTCGTCGCGGTGAAGTTCCCCTTCGCCGCCGTGAAACGAGACGAGCAGTCTGCCGCCCGGTTTCAGCACACGACACATCTCGCGCAACGCCCGTGTCATGTCTTCACGCTGGAGATGAATGATTGCGTAGAACGAAACGATACCGGCGAGTGACCCGTCAGGAATATCGAGGGCGAGCATCTCGCCCTGGGCGAAAGATATGTCCGGGTTCAGGCGCGTTGCCCACTTGACCATTTCCTCTGAGAGATCAACGCCGCGCATCTCGAGTCCACGATCCTTCAGATAGCGAGCGATCTGTCCCGGCCCACAACCAATCTCGCAGACCGGACCTCCACTGGAGAGACTCTGAACGAACTCATCTAACAACTCGCGGTCGCGTGGCTTGCGATCGAGCTCAGCGAAGTATTCTTTGGCATAGCGCTCTGCTACTCGATCGTAACTGGCTGCCAGTTCTGAGTTGGGGTGGGTCATGCTTCTGCCCTATCAGGAACGGGGGAAAGTGGAAACAGGTAAACAGGGGAATGGAGAACGGGGAAAGGGTATTGGAGGTAACGCTACTAGTGAATGAGTTCAGTCGCCTTACCTCACACATCTTCATTTTCCCTACCCCCCTCTTCCCCTGCTCACTCTTCCAGCGCGGCATACTTAAACACGCGGAACCGGTACCGCTGCTGCTCACGAATATTCTTCGCAATCACCCTGTGCAGGTTCTCGTCCCACTTTGTGTAGTCGTCAATGAACCGATCGGCGGCAGCTTTGTCGCCCTGATACTGGATGTTGAGGGTCTTCTGCAGCATCTTCCCGACCACTTCGTGGTACTTGTCGTAATGAATTCGCAGCTTGCCGTTTTCAAAACTCAATAGACCGTTCTCCATAAAATAATTCCACTGCATCAACTGCATCGTGTTGTACGGCTGGTCGCGGCGCGGCTTGTTGTTCTGCAGTACGCGCAAGATGCCGCCCGCATAAACCGAGCGTAGCTGCGCATCGGTGTAGTAACCCTGCTTGCGGAGCGCCTGCGCCACAAAGAGCGATACCAGGTCGGCTTTCATCTCTTCGAGTGCGCCGGCGTCATCGAGTAGAGCATCGTCAAGATCGTGATTGTCCTTCGTCCTGTCGACGCCGAGGTAGTGTCCCACCTCGTGCCAGAGCGTGCGATAGAAATTGCCGTCAGGAGTTAGATCCTTTGCCTGCTCATCACCGACTGCGGCCGCAAGCGTGTTACCGGAGTTCGCGAAGATACTCGGTTCGCGCATGATGTTCGCACGCAGGAGTATGGTCCGGCCGTAACGGCGTGCCAGATAACTCTCGTTGGGCAGAATGGTCGCCGTATTGCCGCCGCGCGACTGAGCAAAATCAGCCACGACATCATAAACACCGACCGGGATGTCCTCGCGAATCTTCTTGTGGTGCTCGTACGGCAGCGAATCCTCGAGGGCCTGCAGGCCTTTCATCGCTTCTCGCAGTGCAGTAGTTTCCTGTTGCCGCGTGCTGAGCAGATTGAAAGCAAAGAAGGTCTTAACCCCGTAGAGTTCGTCGTCGTATGTTTCGTAGGATCCGATCTGAGCGTTGAGGTTCTTGAAATGGCCGGTGACCCAGGCGGCATCGCCGGATTCATAATCGTTCGACAGGAGGTCGCGCGCGCGGTTTCGCAGGTAACGGGCAAACTCTTCATCGTCCGCGTGCACCGCGCTGGCAGCTTCGTTAAGTAAGTCGTAAGCCTTCATCAACTCGTCCGCGTAAGCCACCGAATAGGGAACAGCATAGAACTCAATACTCTCTTTCTTTTGCGTCTTCGCCCCGTTTCGCGAAAGTTCTTCTAACTCGCGCCTCTGTCCCGGCTGCAAAGTGTCCAGCACGGGATATTGAGTGATTTTCCCGAGGTCACGTCTTAAATTTTCAACAGTCGCCCGCCTCACTACCGTCCGTAGATCCAGGATCGAGTCGCGCTTCTCCGGATGTGCCGCGAGGAACGCATCGATCTCTTCCTTCTTCACGCCCCAGGGATAGACATTCTTTCCCGGTTGCGTTCCCTCTACAGGGAGGAAAGGCTCGCGCATATTCTCAAGCGTGGTCGCGATCGGTCCTTGATTAAGGCGGAAGAGCGTGAGGAGGTTTTGCGTTGCGACCGGCGAGCCGAGACTCTTATCAAGCGCGATGAGTTTCAGGCTAGCCGCAGTCGCTTCGGGGTGACGCTGTTGCTCGTACAGAGTCTGAAAGATCTTGCCTGCTTCGAGCAGCTTCTCGACGGCTTTTCGTTCGCCAGGACTGAGATGAGAAACGTCCGGAGCGAGTCGGATCGTCTGCGTCTTGTCGATGATCGGCTGGCTCTTCTCCACCGGCCAATAACCGGGAGGCAGCGCGCTGTTAGTCTTCATGCCGGTTCGCGTTTGCGCGAAGGTCGTAGCGCAAATTGAAAGTTCCACACCTAGTATTACAAGTTGTTTCCACATGTATTTGTTAGTACGGCTCCTCTGATAATTTTCCATTTTTATCGAACCAGAAATCTTTTGTGGCACGGGGGCCTTTGACCCAGACGCGCCAGGTAACAACCAGGTCGCTGAAACCTCTGCGAATGCTAGCCATGGGGTCAGAACGTTTGCCGGCACGCATATTTCGCTCGAACTCCGCGCTTTCGTCAGCCTTTATTTTTCCCCTCTCTGCTTTTGTTTTAGTGAGACTGGCAGATTGCCAATCAATCGAGATAAGCTCGGGCTTTCCGTCTTCCACCTGCGCCCGGTCCATCGCCTTGCGGCAAACTTCCGGTACTGCGCCGAGGTTAGTTTCGTCCAAACTGAACAGACGGCTCTTGTCCGCCGGGAATTCGTGATTTCCCAAGACCAAAGCCTCGACCGGCCTGGGCCCGGAAAGCACTCCTTTAGAGTAAGTGTACGCGTCAAAGTTTTTTGGCTTCGCGGGATCCTGAACGGTGACTTCCATCCTATCCTCATGGATCTCAATATTACACACCTTCACGCTGTCTACACCCAGCTTGGCCTTGATCTTCGCGGCGCCGTCCTTCGCATTGGTACCCTCGAAGATGTTCATCTTAGTGCCGGGCAGGCTTCCGAACTTACAAGACAGAATAGTGAGAGCGAGCAGAATGAGAGTGCCGCCTGCCGTGCGAAGGTTACTTGTGACTGTTAGGCGGAACACGGGCTCCTCCTGATGGGGTTGAACAGGATTAACGGTTACGGGTGCTTAGCTACCAATGGCCCAGAGGTCTTATCCACAATATCGAAAGGCTGGTAAGTTCAGTATACCTTACCTAAGTCCCGCGCTTGAATCTCAACTGTCCGCTGATTTTTGCAGCCAAATGGTCGGCACAATCCGGCGCCGTAATACTGCGCCAGTGTTTACTCCAATGAATTCGACGGCTCTGCCTTCGGCGGCGGTCGGCATCGCACTTGCGAATCAGCTCAACATGTCTTCGCGACCTGTTCTTTCGCTATCGCAAGAAGTCACGAGTTATGCCGCAGATGAGGAACTGCGACGGCGGCGCACCTCGAGCGCAGTCGCTGACCCATACCGCGCGTTGGTTCGAGGAATTGTACGACGCTGGCGGCGTGAACGGCGCAGGCGAAGCGTGGGGCGCGCTTACGACATGGCACTGGAGGTGGCGAAGATGGTACCGAAGCAATCGCGCGTGCTGGATGTTGGTTGCGGCAATGGCTACATCGCACACCATCTGGCGGCAATGCTCGGCGCGAATGTGACAGGCATCGATCTCGGAGCCACAGCAGAAGCGCCGATCGACTACCAACCCTTCAACGGAACGACTTTCCCCGTTTCGGCTGACTCATTTGACGCGGTGATTTTATGTTATGTGCTGCATCACGCGCAGGATCCCGAAGTTGTCCTGCACGAAGTTCGACGCGCCCTTCGTCCCGCAGGAGTGGCCGTTGTCTATGAAGACATTCCGCGAAGGCGGTGGGACCGAATCGTCTGTGGAATACACAATCGGAAATGGCGCGGACGCACCGGTAGATGTCGATTTCAACTCGCGGCCGCTTGGCGTCAGACTTTCATTGATGCCGGATTCGAGATAGTCACCGAGCGCTCTCTCTCTCGCTGGCGCAATCTCGCACATCCAGTACGCAGGCAACTCTTCACGATGAAGATCGCAGGATCCCAAACACAGAAAAGCAGTCAACGCGGCGCGAAGCCCGCTGACTGCCTCACTGTCTGATGGTGGGGTTAGGACTTCTTCTGCAACGCAGCGAGAGCGGCTAACACCTCTTCGCTGTGCTCGGCAGGTTTCACCTTCATAAACACCTGGGCGATTTTGCCCTGGGGATCGATGATGAAGGTGTTGCGTGCCGAAAGCTTCATGCCGTTGTATTCCATCACCGAACCGTAAGCATCGGAAACCTTTGATTCAGTGTCGGCAAGTAATTTGAAGCTGAGGCCTTCCTTGGCGCAGAAACCCTTGTGCGATTCTGCGTTGTCAACGCTGACACCGAGGATCACAGCTTGGGCCGCTTCATACTTTGCGAGGTCGCGTTGGAAGTTGTGCGCTTCGAGCGTGCAGCCGCTCGTGAAGTCTTTGGGATAGAAATAAAGCACTACCCACTTCCCGTGAAAATCCTTCAAGCTGGCTTGCTTGCCCTCGTTTGTCATGAGCACAAACTCGGGAGCGTTGGAGCCGACAGCGGGTGCGTCCGCAGTTGCGGTTGCGGAGCCGGCCGCGATCAGACCCACCACCAGCATGGCAAAGAGAAGAACGTACTTGGTCATTTAATTTAACTCCTTTCTGATCGCAGTATAGCCCATACGATTGCGAATTGGGGAATGGGAAGGGGGAGCGGGGTTTGGAGTCCGGACTCGCACTCTTCTCATTCTTCCACGAGGTCAGCGGAAATGTTTTGCCCACCTGGCTCCGCCGCGAGTTTCAGAAGCCAATGAAGCTTCTCGGTCTGGTCCTCATTTAGTTCCGTGAACTGGACACCAAAACCGGCGCCCGCAGTGTGGTGCCTCACCTCACCCTCCAGGTAAAGCCAGCCACCGTCGGGCAGCAACACGCGGAACCCCACGATTTCACCCCTGCGAACTTCCCCGACTGAATCAAGATAGCAGCCACCTTCAGAAAGATTCGATAGGCGGGCGCTATGGGCTTCAGTCGAACTGTCCCACATTGCATCGAGGCTGAGGTTTAGTCTTGGCTTGGATCGACGATTATCCATTTGAGGAACTCCTGCGAGGAATGTGAGTATGATCGTTGCAACGAGGACCGGGTAGATAAGGTGTCCTTGTTGCAGCAATCTCCTGGCCGCTATCGACCCTTCGTCTGCGCGGCCTTGTCAGCGCTTCGCAACACTCGTAGTTCGGCACCCCACGGACCGAACTATGCAGTGGGAAACTGGGTAATCTCTCCCGGCTTACGCAACATCTTGTTCACTTCACCGAGATGCGTTTCTTCCTCGGCGATCATCTTGCGCGCGTACTCTTCCAACAAGATCGAACGATCGCGCACGATGTCCAGCAGTCTTTTGTAGAGCACCAGACCCGCCTTTTCGGCTTCGAGGGACTCCAGGAGGATGTCGTTGATCCCGTGCTTATGAGTCTCAAGCAGCGCTCCGATTTTCAACGAAGGATGGTCTCCGAAGTATGTGACCAGCTCTCCGGCTTGATTCGCATGCATCAAACAGGTCGACGCCTCACCGCGCAGCCAGGATGTGATGGGAATGCGATTGTGACCGAACACCATTAAAGCGTAGTGCGTTTAGCGCACCACCCCGGCCAGCTCGGTTTCCAGAATCTCGTTCAAAAGTTGTACTGCTGCCGCCTGATCAAAGTTCTCGTCCGCCATGCTGCCTCCTGTCGTTGGATGCTCCGAGATTAATACGTGAACGAACTCAACTCAAGTCGTCCTTACGTCCCCAAGCGAGACGCTCAACTCCCTGGAGTGCGCCCGACCCGTCGGCGCTTTGGTCCGTTGCGAACTGTCGCCACGATCGGACCTTGGTTGGTGCATTGTCGAAGGGGATTGCGTTGAGGCACGTCGACGACCGGGGCTAAAGCGTCGGGCCAAAGCGGTGACAGGTCCCCGCACTTCAAGGAGTTGAGCCCACAATAACACGCTCCTAAAGCTAGCGCGGAAAACATACGCGCAACGCCCGCGGCAGGATCTGAAATGTCGCCGGTAAGACCCCCGGCAACTCTCCATCAACTTCTATCATCACCGCCTCATCGTCTTTCACTGGACGCGCCACCACTTTCGCCGCGCGCGCATGTCCCACGTCCTTCATGCTCAAATGCGAGCCCAGGTACAAACGCGGCGCGCTCGTAAGTATCTTTAGAGCGCCGATATCGCCCACGCTAATCACATCAAACTCACCGTCGTCCAGCTTTGCATCCGGAGCGATCTTCATGCCGCCGCCAAAATAGCGAGCATTGGCGATACACAGATTCGCGACCGTAAGGTGGTGCTCCACTTCATCGTCTAGTTGCACGATCACTCTGGTGGCTGGATTTTGCATTGCCGTGCGCAGCATTGAGGCGCCGAATGTGACTCGGCCACTCAACCACTTGGGCGCTTTTTTCGGCAGCCATGCCGGTCCGCCTTCTTTGACGCGCTCGATCACGTCTGCACTCATCCCAAACGAAGCCACGCCGAGGAAGAACCGCGACTCCTGCTCGCCGTCCACGGTCGTGAAAGTAACTCGTCCGACGTCAATCTCCCGAGTGCGGCCGTTGCGCAGAATCTCCGCGGCGTCGCGAGGTCGGGTCGGGATTTCCAACGTGCGGCGGAAGTCTCCGCCCGTTCCACTGGGAAGGATTCCGAGTGTGGCGTTCTTGCCGGAGAGCAGAATTCCGTTGCCGACTTCGGAGATCGTGCCATCGCCACCGCACGCGATGATCAATTCAATTCCTTTCCGTGCGGCCTCAGCGGCAAGCTGAGTTCCCTCACCTGCCTGTTTCGTGAAGACGCAACTAAAAGGACCGAATTGAGCGCGCAGATCGCTGGCGATTGACGGCCACGCAGCGACGGTCGCGCCGTTCGCGGAGGTAGGATTAATAATGACGAGAGGAAGAGGCATGCAGTTGGCGGTAGTCAGTAGTCAGGATCAGAACAGTGGTCTCTCGTATATTATTCTCGACTCTTGCATACAGTCAGTAATTCGTAGCCACAAGCAGTGTAATCGAGTGGGCTTTAACAGAACAGCCGCCGCGCCTTTTACAATCCAACTCTTATAACCACCACTAACGCGAGCACAATTGAAATCGTTAGCGCCAACAGAGCGTGCCTCACGCCATGAAGTCCGCGGGCTGACTTTCGTCGAAAACCCAGGTGCGCCAGCGCAAGACAGCCTCCTCCCAGTGCAAGGCAGTAAATCCTTTGCAGCATCAGTCGACTCGAAATTCCCGCAGGTCCTGTCAGGTCCGACTCGGTCCAGAGCTGATAAAGGACCGGGTTGTAAAGCCAATGATTGAAACCAAGGTTAGAGAGATAGAAAAGGCCGCTGGCGAGGGAAATACTCGCTGCGTATGCAAGGTATTTATCTCTGAGAACGATATTCAGCACGATTGAAGCGGCGGCGATGAAGGCGACACTCGGCAATAGAATCATCACGTAGATTACAATGTAAGCCGAGACCTCAATCGGCACCTGGCTCCGCATTAGTTGGCTCACTATCGCAACCATACCGATCAACAGAATCAGAAACAGCGCCACGAACAGGGTCGCGAGGAACTTCGAGAGCAGCAGGACACTGTTTGGCGCCGGAACACTCCAGACCAAAGCCTCAACGCGCATTTCCTTTTCACGATGAAGAGACTCACCTGTATAGAAAACTATGACGCCCAACAGGAACAGCAAGATCGATCTTGCTGTCGCCCCGGCACAAGCTGCCGAATATGACAAACCAGAGCCCCCGACACCGAAAGGCAAGGCGAGAAACGACACGAGCATTGCCAGCGGTACCATCATGACGAGGCTCTTTTCCGCACGCAGCAGCCGAATCTCGACGCCGAGAGCTGCCATCAATTGGCTCAGCCACGCGCGCATGCCGGCGGACCTCTGCATGACGCGCGGAATCATGATGTCTTGACGCGCGGTCTCTCGAGGAAAGGCTCTGAGTCCCGTCACTGAAGCGAGAGGCAGGTGCCCTTCTACGTCATAATGGAATCCGGCCGCGTTCGTGGTTAGGCTAAGTGTCTGCAGATCACTGGTCCGCTCTTCGCGCGCGCGCTCCGTGATCGAGAAACGTTTGTAGAGCCCAACCAGACAGCACGCCGCAAACAAGACCATCCCCACGCGGTTGATCAATATCTCAGGCGTGTAGCTAAACGCGAGTTGATTCAACCATGCCGCGTCTTCCCATCTTCCACGTACCAGCTCATCGCCCCAGTTCACCAGGAATGGATCGAAGGCGCTGCGCCAGGGCGATGGCAGATTCTTTAGGAGCAACACCTGATGAGCGATGTAGATTGGATAAACGGCGACCGCGAGACCGTAGACGAATTTTGCGTTGCGCGTGAGTGTGCCAACTGTGAAATACAGCGCTGCCAATCCGAGTTGTGAGACCACCACGATCAGGAAGAAATGTTTGAAGTAAGGAAGGATCCGCCCTGGCAACACAACCATGTGCGAAGTCGGAAACTCCTGAAGCAACATTTGAGTCAGCGCAAAAGCCGACAGGCAGACGACAAGCACAAAGAAATTGCCGCAGAATTTTCCAAGAAGGTATGCAGCCCGACTGAGCGGCTTCGAGAAGATAAGTGGGTCGAGACCGAGACGGAAGTCGCGCACGACACAGTCGCCCATGATGACCGCCGTGAACAACGGAAGCCCGGTGATGAAGGAAAAGCCCTGAAAGTTTCGGACGATGTAGAAGTCGCTGTTGACAGCCCAACCGTGGTGAGACGCCGCTCCCATTACCGTCCAGAGCACGGCGTTAGCTGAGAAGAGCACGAACAGCGCATAGGGTGCTGCTCGCCTCGAGTTGAGCAGTAGTTCGTTTTGAAAGACTGCGCCGAACGGATTTTCTAAAGGGCCTCTCAATTCGGCACGCCTCTCTGGTCGCTTCCCGTCGGCTGAACGACAAGACTGAGGTAATAGTCTTCTAATGTGGGCGTCGCGGGCGTAAACATATCAGCCGGTCGCTCGCGCTTCGAAATAACGCGCACCCGCGCCATGCTTTCAACAATCTGAGACGAAACCACTTGGTAATGAGACTTCAGAGCCGCGAGCATTTCACGCGCTACAGTTGCCTCCCAAACCGAATCCTTGAGTTGATTGACGGCCTCACGCGGTGTGCACGAAGCAAGAATCTCTCCGTCGCGAATGATCGCCAGGTTGCTACAGAGTTTCGAGACATCTGAAACGATGTGAGTGGACAAGACGCCCACGCAGTTGTCACCCACCGTTTCCGAAAGCAGGTTGTGAAACCGCTGCCGCTCCTCCGGATCCAAACCGGCCGTCGGTTCGTCAACAATGATCAGTTGCGGATCCCCGATGAGTGCCTGCGCGATTCCCAGTCGCTGGCGCATCCCGCCGGAAAATCCTCCGACCCTTTGGGCCCGAGCCGCGGAGAGATTCACCCGATCGAACAATGCATCGAGCAGCGCCTTCCGCTCTTCCTGCTTCCAAACACCTTTCAGCTTTGCGAAATAGTTGAGCGTCTGTTCCGCTGTTAGCGTGGGATAGAGGCCGAACTCTTGCGGCAGGTATCCAAGCATGCGCCGTGCTTCTGTCCGCTGAGTTATCAAGTCGATGCCGTTCATCTCGACTCTCCCTGAGTCCGCCTCAAGCAAGGTCGCCACTATTTTCATCAACGTGGTCTTGCCGGCGCCGTTGGGTCCCAGCAGGCCGAACATTCCCGGAGGAATCTCCAGGGAGACTCCCTTCAAAGCCTGAACTCCGCTCGTGTAGGTTTTCTTGAGTTCAGTGATCTTCAACATGGCTGCAATCAGTTCGGAGCGGTCAATTCGCCAACGACGTTCAAGCACACGGATCCCTGCTCAAGAGCTGAACATTATTCTTAGGCAGGTTTTTTTGTTACCTAACAGGCCCAGATACTCGAGAAGCGCAAGCGTCAGTGGTCAACGGTTGGGACGCTGCATGAATGCTCTTCAAGCAACATCAACGGAGCGGCGTCGCGTTGCTGATGGCGCCTGGGAGTCAGGCCGCGGACATAAAGCAAGAAGCGAGCAAGAAGAGGAAGAACGATCAGGAGCTGGCCGATATGCCTGACATTAAAGTCTGTGCTCAGCGCGATTGTCAGAACACCGCTCACAAACGCAACGATTAGCAGATGCTTCAACGCGCGCCGGAATGGGCTGTTCCTCCTCGTAATTGCGACGCATTCGCGTTTGATCTCCGCAACATTCCCAAAGCGCTTTATCGCATTGGTGTTCGCAAGTTCGAGAGAGAGTCCAGCGCGCAGGTATTGCTGAGTTAGCAGCTCGAGATGGAAGGCGAGCTCGTCCTCGATCTCGTTTTCAGGGTCTCTGCGTATGGTTTGTCCGAGAACTCGCCAGTTCAAAGCTTCACCTCATCTAAGCAGTTTGCAGGATTCTCGCGACGGCCTGCGAGACGCGTTCCCAGTTCGCGCATTCGTCCCGCAGCTGTTTCCGCCCGGCGCGCGTCAGTTTGTAGAACTTGGCGCGACGATTGTTTTCGGAGACGCCCCAATCTGAGGCGATCCAACCGCGCTCTTCCATGCGATAGAGCGCCGGGTACAGCGAGCCGTCTTCGATCTTTAGGAGATCGTCAGCGACCGCGTGAATTCGCTGCGCGATTCCGTAGCCGTGCATCGCATCGCCGGATAGCGTCTTCAGTATCAGCAGCTCAAGCGTGCCCTGCATCAGGTCTGTGCGAGCGTTAGCCATTCACTATCTCCCTAGAAGATCTGGGGAAGAGACTAGTCGCGCTTCCCCAGATTGTCAAGGGAAGGGCTCCCCTGGTAGGTAAACGGACGGAACGGCATCCAGGGCACCGCAAACCCCGACGTGTCGGGTTTTAGTTTACAGCGCGCGGTCCTGCTCACCGAGATCGGCAATCCGCTGCATCACTACTTGACCGATCTCCAGATAGGTCCGGACGTGATCCTTTCGAGTGAAGTAATCCGTGAAATCGATCTGGGGTCCAAAATGAATGCGGATCTTTTCGCCGCCTCTCCAGTTGCCCATTACCTGTCGCGGTAAATCATTGCCGAGGCCGGCGATGAAAACCGGTATCACCTGCGGAGTCGCATCCTTGATGAGTTTGCCAACGCCCGGTTGCGCCCGCAGAAACGAGTAAGGGTCCGCGCTCTTGTTCCGTGTGCCCTCTGGATGAAAACCGATGACGTTCCCCGGACCGTTCCGGCAAAGCTCAGTCAACAATCGAAACGAATGCTTATCAAAAACACGCTTCTCGGGTATCGGCTTTTCACCCGAGGCGAAGAAGGGCGGATACATTGACCACCAACCCATGACGAGGTTGACGAAGAGCCCGGGAACACCTTGATAGAAGAACTTTCCCCGCACTGGAAAGAACAACTGTTTCCGCCATGACGTGTTGCGAAAAAGCGCAGTCGACACTGTGAACATGTCGAAGAAGGAACGGTGGTTGGCGACAAGTAAGATGGGGCGAGTGCGAGAAACGGCTTCGACGTGCTCGATGCCGTACACCTGCATCAGGTTGTAAGTTGCGAGGTGGATCCAGCCTGCGCCGAGTGTGCTCTGGCAGAAGGTCCAGAACCGTTTCCAACGGCCCTGATTCATGCGGCCGACTAATCGAATGGCGCAGCGCTCGAAAGCAGTGAGAACGGCGAGCTCATCTGACGAGGGTGCCAGTTGTCCAAAGTCCAAAGTCGTAGGTTCAACGTCTGTGCTGCCAGGGTCCGCATTGTTTCGTGAGGCTGTCTTGGACTCGGGACTTTGAACGTTGGACATTGGACTTGACCCAAGTCTAGTCGATCGAAAAGTACTTCGCTTCGGGATGGTGGACTATGATTGCAGAAGTTGACTGCTCCGGATCGAGCTGAAACTCTTCAGTGAGCTGCACGCCAATCCGCTCCGGCTCCAGCAACTCAAACAACTTGCTTTGGTCTTCGAGGTTCGGGCACGCCGGGTAGCCAAAACTGAAACGCGATCCCTGGTACTGTTGACGGAACAACTTCCTGACGTCCGCGGAGTCGTCGCCAGCAATTCCAAGCTCTTCACGAATTCGCTTGTGCCACAGCTCGGCAAGCGCCTCGGCGCTCTCCACGCTCAACCCGTGAAAATAGAGATACTCCGTGTAATTGTCCGCCTTGAATAGCTCCTGCGAGTAGTCCGTCGCGCGACTTCCCATCGTGACAAGATGGAAGGCGACTGTGTCGATCAGTTCGGAGTCCCTGGCAGTAAAGAAGTCGGCGAGACAGAGATTCTTTCCCGCTGGCTGGCGCGGAAAAGTGAAACGCATCCGCTCAGTTTTTTCGTCGTCCTGATAAATGATCAAATCATTTCCGGATGACTGGCAGGGGAAATATCCGTAGACGACTCGCGGCTGCAGCAGCCGCTCGCGCTCGCTTCTCTCTTTCAGCTCCTCATAGATCGGCTGCACTTTATCGCGCACGAGCCTCTCGTACTCATCCACTGGTCGCCGTCCCTGCTTGAACTGCCACTGACCTTTGAACAATGCGGTCTCGTTCACAAACGAGAACACGTCAACTAGTGGAATGTTTTCAACGACACGCGAGCCCCAGAATGGCGCGCGCGGAATCGGCACATCCGACCGAACCGCTGAGCGAGTTGTATGAGTCGTATCTCCGGAAGATGAAGGGATGCCGCGTGGCTTCACTCGCCTGCTGATTCCGAGCTTCGCTTCTTCTCCCACACGGTCCTCGACGTCTTCGGCAACCTCGCCATCACTTCCCGCAGTCGCGGCTTTGGCCAGCTCGGCCTTCATTATGTGGTCACCGGTGCCGCCGACCAGCAGGTCCATCGTATGCAATCCTGCGAAAGCGTCGCCCGCGTAGAAGAGTCTGCCCTGATAGATCGAGTTCAGATCTTCATCGACGTAGCGCCGCGTTAGTGCTGCACCGCCCAGGATTACAGGAACGGCAATTCCCCTCTCGTTCATGAGTTCGAGATTGTCCTTCATGATCAGCGTGGATTTAACCAACAAGCCGCTCATACCGATCGCGTCAGCTTTATGTTCCTCGTGAGCCTGCAGGATGTTGTCGATCGGTTGCTTGATACCGAGGTTGATAACCTTATAGCCGTTGTTAGTCAAAATGATATCGACGAGGTTCTTGCCGATGTCGTGCACATCGCCCTTGACGGTCGCGAGCACTAGCGTTCCCTTGGCGGTGGCGCCGCCTTTCTTCTCCATGAACGGTTCGAGGAACCGCACTGCTGACTTCATCGCTTCTGCAGATTGCAGGACGAAGGGCAACTGCATTTGGCCGCTGCCGAACAAGTCGCCGACGACTTTCATGCCGTCCAGCAGGATGTTGTTGATGATGTCCAGAGCGGGATGCGTCTCGAGCGCAGTTGTCAGTTCCGCCTCCAGGCCGATCTTTTCGCCATCGATGATGTGGTTCTTCAGGCGCTCTTCGACAGTCGCACCCTTACTGGCTTTTTCTGAGCTCTTTGCTTTCACACCTTCAAAGAGAGTCGTGAACTTAATCAGGGGATCGTATGTGCAGACGTCTCCGTCAAACTCGCGTCGGTCGTAGATCAAGTCTCGCGCGACCTTGAGCTGCTCCTCGCCGATTCTATTCAACGGTTCGATCTTGCTGGCATTGACGATGGCAGCGTCGAGACCTGCCTCAACGGCGTCATGCAGAAAGACGGAGTTCAAAACTACGCGCGACGCCGGGTTCAACCCAAACGAGATATTTGAGACGCCGAGGATGGTAAAGCACCCAGGCAGCTCCTTCTTGATGCGGCGGATTCCCTTAATCGTCTCCAGCGCGTTACGTCGATCCTCTTCGATGCCGGTGGAAATCGGCAGGGCCAGGGAGTCGAAGAAGATGTCGCTCGCTGGGATACCGAGCTCGCCTGTTGCCTGCTCGTAAGCGCGTTTGGCGATCGCGAATTTTCCATCAGCGGTGCGTGCCATCCCTTCTTCGTCGATAGTTCCGATAACCACGCTTGCGCCATAGCGCTTCGCGATATCTATCACCTTCGTAAAGCGAGGCACGCCGTCTTCATAGTTTGTGGAGTTGAGAATGCTTTTGCCGCCGGCATGCTGAAGTCCCGCTTCCATTTTCTCCCATTCGGTGGAATCGAACATGAGCGGCAGCTTGATATTGGTTACCAGGCGTGACGCGAGCTCGTGCATGTCGGCTTCGCCGTTGCGGCCTACGTAATCGACGTTGACGTCGAGTATGTGAGCGCCTTCACGCTCCTGCTCCTTCGCCAAAAGAACGAGTCCATCCCAGTTCTCTTCGTTCAGCAGGTCGCGCATCTTCTTCGAACCGCTGGCGTTCACACGCTCGCCGACGATCAGGAACGAAGCATCCTGAACGTATGGCTGCTGAAAGTAGATAGATGACGCAGCAGGGGTCAGCTTCGCGTCCCGCGCCTTTGGGGTGACGCGCTGCATCGCTTCAACGACTAACTGCAAGTGAGCGGGCGTGGTGCCGCAGCAGCCGCCTACGATGTTCACTCCGAAGTCGTTGGCAAAGTGAATTACCTGCGCTGTGAAGGACTCGGGAGTCTCGTCGTAATGCATCTTGCCATCCACGACAGAGGGCAAGCCGGCGTTTGGTAAAACTGAAACCGGCAAAGGCGCGTTCTCGCAGAGGTAGCGGATGCTTTCGGTCATGTGACGCGGCCCGGTGCCACAGTTCATGCCGATCACGTCGATCGGAAAAGGAGCGAGTGCCGTCAGCGCCGCGCCAATCTCAGTTCCGTTGAGCATCGTCCCGAAGATTTCAATGGTCACCTGAGCAATAACGGGAACGCAGACGCGATGCTTTTCGAAGTGAAGAAAGATTGCGGCGAGCGCAGCCTTTGTCTGCAATAGGTCCTGGCATGTCTCAACTATCAATAGATCGGCGCCGCCATCGAGTAGCCCACGAACCTGTTCACCGTAGGCGGCACTCAATTCGGCGAAAGTGATGTGTCCCAGGGTCGGCAGTTTGCGGCCGGGGCCCATGGATCCGGCCACCCATCGTGGCCTCTCTTTCGTGGAAAAATCAGACGCAACGCGTTTCGCCAAACGAGCCGCGAGGACGTTCATCTCATAGGCTTTGTCGCCGATGTCATACTCAGCAAAATCAATCGGGGTACCGTTGAACGAGTTGGTCTCAATGACGTCGCAGCCCACGTTCAGGAATGCGGCATGGACATTTTCAACGGCGTCCGGACGCGTGACGAGGAGGTTTTCGTTGCAACCCTCGAAGCGCAGTCCGCCAAAGTCTTCCAGCGTGAGGTTCTGCACCTGAAGATTGGTGCCCATCGCGCCGTCGAAAACGATGATTCGATCCTTTAGTGTATCGAGAAAGCTAGCCATGGAATATTTTCAATCGCCGATTACCAATTGTCGATTGACGATGCGCAACAAGTTAAGCCACTCCCCCTGAAACTGACTAATTGGCAATCGAAAATCGTCAATCGAAAATCGCAAAGGCCCCGCGCTAAACAACGCGGGGCCCTGCTGAAACCCTTTTTCGATTAGTCCTCTCTCAAGACCTATCGAGCTGTTTAGCGGTTGTTTTTCGTGGCCGCAAGTCGCCTTAACTCACCACGTTCGCTCCGAAGATATTGAAACATCGTGGGCCACAAGTGTCAAGACACCCGCCGGGATGAGGTCGAATCAGAGATGGTGGAGGATGCGGTACAGCGCTGCGCACTGGCAGACGACAAAGTGCCGGTTAGCACCAACAGGATCAGCGCGAGCGCCGCATGATTAGCGCCGGCGAAAGGTGGAGTGGCGTGCATGGCTCGTTTTCTCCCAATTTGAAATGCTTCGCGCGGTTTGCCAGGGGGAGTATTAGTTGGCTGCACGGGATACGCAGACCGTCTTACAGTGTCCCGCTAATTATCACCGAGGTACATGACGAGCAAAAAAAACTGTTAGCGGTAGATCACCTCCCTGGAGTGGCCGGTCATCCCATTCGAGCGCGGTGACTTCTGACTCAACTCCTTGGAGTGCGTCCGACCTGTCGACGCATTGGCCGTAGCGACAAATTCACTCGGGGTTGAACTGCCTGCTCCGGACAAGGTGGATTCCACGCCGGCGCGCGAGACGCCCGCGGTCCAAGTGAAAGAGTTGCTCTTGACACCGAACTGACCCAGTACCCAGCTTCCCGCACTCAACCAGCTGAGTCACTCACCCATAGGTGGTGTCTTAATAGACATTACTCACCCGCCGATCGATTTGCCATTTACCAATTACGGTTTACCCTTTACCATCCGTACACATGCGACGCGCCATCTATCCCGGCTCCTTTGATCCAGTCACAAACGGTCACCTCGATATCATTGAGCGGGGTTGTAAACTGTTCGACGAAATCATCATTGCCATCCTCTTGAATCCCGAAAAGAAACCTTTCTTTACGATCGAAGAACGACGAGAGATGCTGGGCGACGTACTAACAGAGTTAGAGCAAGGCGATTGCGCCGTCCGAGTTGACGCATTCGAAGGACTTCTGGTGCAGTACGCCGTGGCCCAACAAGCACACGCCATCGTGCGCGGGATTCGAGCAATTTCAGATTACGAATATGAGCTGCAGATGGCCCTGATGAATCGCCGTCTCGAACCGAGCATCGAGACTGTTTTCATGATGCCTGCCGAGACTTATTCATATGTCAGCTCGCGTCTGGTCAAGGAAGTCTTTCAGTTGGGTGGTGAGTTAACCGGCCTGGTGCCGTCACTCGTCGAGACGAGAATGAAGGAGAAGGTTACAAAGAAATGACGCAGGCATTCCGATCCGTCTTTCCGCTCGCGGAAAATGTCGCGAAGATGCAGCCTTCGTCGACGCTCGCGGCGATGCAGGCAGCAGACGCAATGCGCGCTGCGGGCTTAAGCGTGGTCGACTTCGGACCAGGTGAGCCGGATTTTGACACGCCAGAGAACATTAAGCAGGCTGCGGCAGAAGCAATGCGCGCGGGACAAACCAAGTACACACCAACTGCCGGAACGCGTCAGCTACAACAAGCAATTATTGATTTCTACATTCGAGAGTTCGGCGCGACTTTTGATCGTGCGGAAGTGATGGCCACGTCGGGCGGAAAACAAGGAATATTCAATGCTGTCGTCACACTCATAAATCCAGGTGATGAAGTGTTGATGGCGAGACCGTACTGGGTGACATTTCCTGAGATCGTGGTTTTTGCTCGCGGCGTCCCGGTCTTCATCGATACCGAAGAAGCCGGCTTCTTAGTGAATGCCGACCAGATTGAGCGTGCGATCACTCCACGAACAAAACTGATTATTCTCAATTCACCATGCAATCCGTCCGGCCGTGTTATCGATCCCAAAGAGTTCCGGAGAATCATGGAACTCGTGCGAGATCGCGGCCTCTACGTTATCTCCGATGAGTGTTATCTCCGCTTTGTGTATCCGCCGGCGCAAGTGTTCAGCGCCGCGAGCCTGCCGCAGGAATTGCGCGAACGACTTTGCATCGCCGGATCGTTCTCTAAGACATATGCGATGACAGGCTGGCGAATGGGCTACACCCTGGCACCGCGTGAGTGGACAAAAGCGATGTTGAATGTTCAAGGACACTCGACCAGCAACCCCAACTCGATCGCTCAACGCGCAGCCACAGAAGCATTCAACGGACCGCAGGAATCGGTGGCCGCGATGCTCTTCGAGTACACGGCACGGCGCGCCTGGTTGCTCAAAGCATTGGCAGAAGTTCCGAAGTTAACCTGTAACACACCCGAAGGCGCGTTCTATGCGTTCCCGAATGTGAGCGGATGTTTTGGTTCGGAGATAAAGACGTCTGGCCAGTTCGCGGAGCGATTACTTGAAGAGGAACAGACAGTGGTAACGGATGGCGCAGCGTTTGGCGCCGAAGGGTACATCCGCATCTCATACGCTACTTCAATGGAACAGTTGCGGGAAGGCGTGACGAGAATCAAACGGTTTGTGGAACAACTGAAGTAGAGACGCTTGTCAGCAACACTCACAGAAAAGCGGCGACGGTAGTGAAACCGTCGCCGCTTATTTATTGAGCTTGGTTAAGGCGAGCTCGAGAGTCTCGATCAGTACAGGTTAAAGTTGTATTCCAACTGAATGTACATCGAGACTGGATGGCCGTCTTTCATGGCCGGCGAGAACTTAATCTGTCTCGCCGCCGCGATTGCTCGTTCAGTCAGACCAAACGGTAACCCGGAGACAGCCCTAATCCCTGTAACCTGTCCCCCCGAGGTAAACACGGCACGTAGCACGACTGTTCCGATGATCTGGTTCTTCCGCGCTTCTTCCGTGTACTGCGGCTCTGGCTTCGAGAGAACGCGAGCTTTTGAACTCACTTCCTTGCCGCTGAAGATACGATTGTAATCACCGCCGCCGCCACCGCCACCGGGACCACCACCGCCATCATTTCTATCTCCACCACCGATGTTGCCGCCGCGCCCAGGGCCAATACCGCCGCCCTCGCCAGGTCCGATTCCACCGCCCTTGCCTGAACCAATACCATTGCCAGTTCCGGGACCAGACGAAGGATCAGTACTCTTTGAAGTTCGCTCACCGTACGGCAGCACTCGCGCGTCAGGTGGAACCAACATAGGATCGGCTACAACAGTTGCCGCAACAGGCAACGATGGATTCTTGATCGTTGGCGGCTTCGGATCCGGAGCGACCACTTGCGGAATGTTCAAATCTGCCTGAGGTGTTTTACCAAATGATGCTGGCTTCGGATCTTCACGACCGCCGCCACCGCCACCGGCCGCTTTCTCCGGCTTTGGTTTACTACCACCGCCACTTCCCTTGTTGAGACCAGCCGTTCCCGGATCAGGGGTGGGCTGTTCCGACGGGATATCGATCAGCTGATCCACTTGCTGCTCTTCAATAAGCGCGGCACGTTCCTGAGCTTTTCTCTGCTGGAACTTATCGAGAAGTACGGCGCCTACCATCACAGTCAGCAGAACGAAGATGGCTGCAAAAATTCCAGTCGCGACGTTTGGTTGGGACAGGGCTTTCCAGCCGGCTTGACCGTAGCCAGCGATCATCCTCTTGGAGAACCCGAAAGGATCGCGCTTAAACTCAGGCCAGGTTAGTTCCGACTCGTGCGCGACGCCTTTTAGCTCCGAAAACAAGCGGGAAGTCAGGCCCTTATCGTCAATGAATGTTAGATGGAATTCGCCCTTGGACGCGATAGCCCCTGCGCCGGCGGCTGCGACTGCGACTGCCGCGTACGCCGGCTCATTGCGTGCAAATGCTGGCTCACTGCGTGCAAACACGGGAGCATCGCTGATCGCCGGACGAGTCACGCTGTCATCCTGCCGCTGCAGAGTCTCTTCCTGATTCGGGACAAATCCGTTCAGTGGGGTTCCGTCCACGGGACAGAAACTGAACTTATCCGCGAACTCTTCTTTGCATGTGGCACAAACCTTCATCTTGGCTACCTCTTTTTCCGTCAGGGGAAGCGGCATCCGGTCTTTCGCAGCATCGGCGCTTACCAACTCCCTATGAAAACTGCTCGAAACACGCTTATCCAGAGACTTTGAAGGCTCCGGAGCGATCCAGCGTTCAAGCAGCTGTTTCAACTCATCTTCCGAACCAAAGCGTGCTCCGGGCTCGATGCTGCTCATTCTCAGGGCCTCTCCAAAGTAACAATTTCCAAGCTAGTATTCAAATAAGGCCTTAGCGTATTTCTCAGCCGTTCTCGAGCCCGATGGAGCCGGGCCTTAACTACTCCAACGTCTGTGCCGACTATTCCGGCGATCTCGCTAAGGCTTAGGTCTTCATACTCAAACAGCACCAGGGCCTCACGTTGCAGCGGTGGTAAATCCATGACCGCTTCCTGAACTTTCAACGAGAGTTCCTCGTCAAGCAGTCTGTGTAACGGCTGCTGTCGAACGGGAGCCGGAAACTCCTCAACCAGATCATCCAACGGGTCTTCCCTACTGCCGCCCCGAAACTGTTTCAGCGCCAGGTTCCTGGCTGCGGAGAACAGATATGTTCTTAAACGACCGCGTGCGGGATCGAAGTTCCCCGGCTGCCTGATCAAACTCAAAAAGCAATCGTGCGTGATGTCCTCAGCCAATTCGACAGAGCCGAGGAGCCGGTACGCAAACCGAAAAAGTGCGTTGCGGTGCCGCTCATATAATTGGACGAAAGCTGCCTGGTCGCCGCCTCCTGCCCTCTCAAGCAAAAGTTCGTCTGTCGTTCTATCTGGCAAACAAGCACCGATCCTGTAGGAATCTCCTGTAGGAATCGCTTCCTACTCTAATTACCGCCAAACGGCGAAAGGATACGGTCTGAATCGAGTTTTTTCCCGATTTCTGCCGTTTCTCAATCAAAGACCACCTGCCACCAGCGCCCACGCACCTTCTGATTCACGGCAAATAACGCAGCCTTGACCACTTTCCGCGAGTTCACCGTGCTTATGATGCATTTACGGGGCAAACGGTTGACGCCTAAATATCGCGCATCTAAGATGGGCTTGCTCCCCCGATTGTTCATCATCCTGAGCTTAAGTCGATCAGAGCCTGGTCTCTGCCGTGTTGTATTGCCACTTCATATGAATTTCATGTCTCAACTCAGGTTGCCGCAACACGCTGCAATTCTTCTCGCAGTGTTCTGCATGCTAAGCGCCGCTCGGGCTCAAGTCGTTCCCGAGCCACAGCGCGAACAGTTGCTCAATGGCCTGCCCGTTTACCTCTGGCAGGTACCCGGTGACAAGGATGTCCTGGTCAAGCTGCGAATTCACAGCGGCGCCGCTTTCGATGTCACTGGTAAGGCTGGGGAGATGGTGATGCTGGGAGACCTTCTATTTCCGGACCCCACCACACGTGAATATTTCACCGAAGAAATGGCCGGACGTTTGGAGGTCGACACCAACTATGACTCGATCACGGTGACCATGCAGGGGCGGGCCGCTCAATTCGAGCGCATCATCGAGATTCTACGGACGGCCCTGGTTTCAACGCAGATCACGCCGGAAAATGTCGCCAGAATTCGAGAAGGCCGCACGAAAATTACCAAAGAGACCTCAATCTCACCTTCTGTCGTCGCAGACCGCGCCATCGCCGCCCGATTATTTGGAGACTTCCCCTACGGTCGACCGGTGTCCGGCTCAGTCGAGAGCTTGTCCCGAATCGACCGCGCTGATTTGCTTCTCGCGCGTGAACGTTTCCTGAATGCGAACAACTCCACTCTTACGATCACCGGAGGCGTTCAGCGGGCTCGTGCACTCCGAGCTCTGCGCCAGCTTCTAGGTTCGTGGCGAAAAAGCGAGCAGAACGTCCCTTCAACATTTCGACAACCTGAACCTCCTGCCCTCCCGGCCCTTATAGTGAACGCGCCCTCCGATCAAAGCGCAGAGGTCAGGTTGGCTACCCGCGGCCTTGCTCGATCAGATCGCGATTCAGCAGCGGCGACGATTCTTGCTCTCGTTGCGCGCAAACGCTGGGAAACGCTCCTGCCAGAGTTGACGCACAACCCTACCTTTGTGAGAAATGACGCACACGTATTGCCGGGAATGTTCGTGTTGGGCGCAGGCGGAGACACCCTGCTTGCCGCTCGTACCATTAAGACTGCGCGCGAGGTGATTCAGTCCTTGAGCTCTACAGCCCCATCCGCTGATGAAGTAGAACAGGCGAAGAGCGAGGTCGTTTCTGCGGTAATGAAAGATCTGAGCACTCCGAACGGAATTTCAGAAGCATGGCTCGATATCGACACCTATCATTTGCCACCAGTGGCGGAACAGTTGGCCATTCTAAAGGCCGTCTCGCCGGCCAATATCCAGAGGGTGGCCTCGCGTATCTTTAAAGAAGGACAGGTGGCTTCAGTTGTAATCGGAAACTCGAAGCAACTTCAGGCGGTTCTGGAGCCAACTATCAAGGTGGAGTTAGTCGGCGAGTTAGAACCGCCGCCTAATAAAACAGAACCCAAGTCACCCACGATGACTCCCTTGAAAAAACCGGAGTAATTCGCAAATCATTCGCAATCTGCTTGCAACCTTATCCTCAGCCCTTTTCGCTTAACTGTGCCTGACAATCGAGTCGAGATTGAACACGCTGGTCGCGTTCGCGAAATGTTCGCGACAATAGCTGTTCGCTATGATCTTCTAAATCACTTGCTGTCCGGTCAGATGGACAAGCGGTGGCGGCGACTGGTAGCCAAGCGGTTGCTGAAGAAGCTCGGCGCGAATGCCACGGAAGCGCGGATTCTGGATGTCGCCTGTGGCACCGGGGATCTCTCGCTGCAGTTGTTTGAAACCATCGGAGGCCAGGTATTTGGTGCCGATTTTTGCCGGCCGATGCTGGATATTGCGGCACGGAAGATTTCGCGAGCAGAACCAAACCTTCCCCTGATCGAAGGAGATGCTTTACGTCTACCGTTTCTGGATCGCTCATTCGACGGCGTAACTATCGCTTTTGGACTACGCAATCTATCGAACGTTGAAGGCGGTCTTGCGGAATTGTTTAGGGTCCTGAAGCCGGGGGGCACTGCTGGAGTTCTGGAGTTCTCAAAACCTGTCATACCGGGATTCAGTTTTCTCTTTAGAATTTATTTCACGAAGGTGCTGCCCTTCCTGGGCGGTTTGATAAGCGGATCGAAGAGCGCCTATCAGTACTTGCCTGATTCAGTGTCGCGCTTTCCGCAGCAGAATGAACTTGCTGCTTTGATGGGCAAGATCGGATTTGTTGAAGTTGAATACCAGAATTTGTCGGGGGGAATCGCGGCCCTGCATCTAGGCCGGAGACCAGATAAATTCCAGAAGATTGGCGGTGACAGAATACGTCCCGCTAATGAAGAGCGCAGTCGGGATTAGCCTTTTGAGCGCGCGGTTGTCGGGGCCATGCGACTCATTTCGAGGCCTAACTCACGACTGCGTTCTTTTTTCTTTGGAAAGTTGGTGTTGGAAACCTTGGCAGGACGGTCCGCGCTCGCACTCAGCCCCTATGTTATTATCCTCACGAATTCTAATTCCCTTCTGTTCGGAGCCTGAGGCTCGCCAGAGTGCGTTCATCTTCAAAGCATAAAATACTCGGCGCCGTGAGACGCATCGCGATTCTGCTTCTTGTCGTCTGGACTGTGGTCTCGCTCGTGACGATCCTGATCGAACTCGTCCCCGGTGATCCTGCTGTCGCAGTTCTCGGCGAGCAGGCGACTCCCGAACAGTTCGAACAGTTTCGGCAAAAGCACGGACTTGACCGCCCGCCATTTTTCTTTTCCTTTCCCCGAGACGCTGAAGGCGCAAGGCACTTTCAATGGCATGGCGCTAACAATCGTTACACGGACTATTGGAAGAGCATTCTGCACGGCGACATGGGCCTGTCGTTTCGTAACGACAGACCGGTGAAGGATCTGATCCTGGAACGCTATCCGGCGACCATCGAACTCGCGCTCGTTGCCCTGCTGATGGCGGTGACAATAGCGATACCTCTCGGCGTCGTCGCCGGAAAGAACCGCGGCACGTGGATCGACAACGTAGCGTCGGTCGTTGCGCTCATCGGCATCAGTCTTCCCAGTTTTGTCATTGGTCCCCTGCTCGTTTACTTGTTCGCAGTCAAACTGGGTTGGCTGGCCCCGTCCGGACGCTTTGATTGGAGTGACATCATTCTGCCGGCATTTACTCTTGGTGCCGCGCTCTCTGCAATTCTGACTCGCATGGTGCGCTCTTCTGTAATGGAAGAGCTGAGCGAAGACTACGTTCGCACCGCAAGAGCAAAGGGCCTGAGCGAAACTAAGGTCGTTTACAAGCACGTTTTAAAGAATGGATTGATTCCCGTCGTCACCATTCTTGGCCTGCAGTTAGGCGTGCTGCTCGCAGGCGCAATAATTACCGAAAAGATTTTCGGCTGGCCCGGACTGGGGTTGTTGCTGGTGGAAGACGGTATTGGCAAACGCGACTACCGCGTGGTGCAAGGCTGTGTCCTCGTGATCAGCATGACATATATAGTCGCCAACAGTCTGACTGACATGATCTATCGCTGGCTAGATCCACGAATCAGAGTCTCGTGAGAGATTGGGCTTTGGCTTCACCCATTTAACTCAAATCTGAAGTCTCAAGGTCCAAAAGCCAATGCCCCAAGGCCAAAAACCCAATTTATGAACCGCCTAAGCATCGTTGGTTTGGTTATCGTGGGGATTCTCGTCCTCGTCGCGATCTTCGCGCCTTGGATCGCGACACATGACGTGGGCGCTACAAACCTTGCCCTGCGTTATCTCCCGCCATCGACCGCCCATTGGTTCGGCACTGACTCCACAGGGCGCGATATCTTTTCTCGGGTCGTGTTCGGTGCACGCATCTCGCTGCAGGTCGGAATCATCGTTGTAACGGTATCCGCTGTGGTCGGCACGTTGCTCGGCGCGCTCGCGGGTTACTACGGCGGGTGGATCGATCGCTTTATCTCCGGCTACGTTTTCAATGTCTTTCTCGCCTTTCCTGGACTGCTACTGGCGATCGCTATGGTTGCTTTCCTGGGGGCTGGCCTGAACAAACTGATCCTCGCTCTCTGCATCATCGGCTGGGTCGGCTATGCGCGTTTGATTCGTGGCCAGGTTTTAAAAGTGCGCGAATATGACTTCGTTCAGGCAGCCCGCGCACTCGGAGCCAGCGATGCGCGCATCCTCCTGACGCATATTCTCCCAAACGCCATTCAACCGCTGATCGTGCAGGCAAGTCTCGGCATGGCTGGCGCAGTGTTGGCGGAGGCATCTCTATCGTTTCTCGGTCTTGGCGTGCCGCCACCTGCACCATCTTGGGGGGTGATGATCGAGGAGGCCCGCGATCTCGCTACGCTTCAGGCAGCGCCGCACGCGTTGATCTTTCCGGGGATAGTCATCGCTCTTACCGTGTTGGCGTTTAACTTCATCGGCGACGGCTTGCGCGAATATCTGGATCCGCGACAGCGCGCTCGCTGACGCACACCTCGTGGCAAATCAATCCTTAATAAGCGAAAGCACGCCCTCCGTTCCGACAACGCTTGATCTAGCCATCGATGTCGGGCACCTATCGAAGACTTATCCGGTTCCCTTCGCGCGCTTGAAGTCGTTTCTTCATCGACCGGCTAAGCCACCGGTTGAAGCTCTCCGTGACGTTTCATTGAATGTCCGGCGTGGGGAGATTTTCGGATTGATTGGGCGAAACGGAGCCGGCAAGACCACGCTTACCAAAATCATCGCTACTCTCGTCCAACCCACTTCAGGAACTGTTACGGTCAACGGGTTCGACAGTGTAAATGATGATGAGCATGTTCGCAGTCAGGTGGGCCTCGCCGGCGCCGAAGAGCGAAGCTTCTACTGGCGTCTGACTCCGGAAGAGAACCTGATCTTCTTTGCGCGGCTCTATGGTCTAAGGGATAGACAAGCGCGGCAACGCATTGCCGCACTCTTTGAATTACTGGGCCTGGAAGATGCGGCCCGACGTCGCTTCGGCGAACTCTCGACCGGCAACAAGCAGCGCCTGGCGGTGGCGCGCGCACTACTCGCCGAGCCGCCCGTCTTGTTGCTCGACGAGCCAACTCGTTCGCTTGATCCACTCGCGGCCTCGCAGATGCGCGAAATGATTACGTCGCTCGGGCAGCAGAATCCGCCCGTAACCATCCTCTTCACTTCGCACAACCTCGCCGAGGTTGAAACGCTGTGCAGCCGGGTCGGAATAATCAGCCGCGGTCAGATCCGGGCTATTGACTCGCCAAGGAATCTCCGTTTGCTGGCATCGGATACCGAACATGTCAGCATGCGTGTTTCCGGACTCACACAAGAGCAAGCGGAAGAAATTGCGTTGCAGTTCAACTACCCGCAATTTGAATTTAATGGAGCGACCACCAACATCTCTTTCAAACGCAGAGAGGATGATGAACGGCTTGACCTGATAATCCGGGAGATACAGAAAGCGGGCGGCAGGATTCACAATGTTGAATCGGAGCGCTCGACATTGCTCGATGCCCTGGAGAGCTACGATCGTGAGCAGTGAGAGAAACGGTTGCATGCCATTCAGCCATCGCAAACTAAAAGTTTGCGTTACACCAGCAAACAGACGACGCAGCCGACTAGATAACTGATGCACTCTTTACAGCTTTTGCCCAAACGAATCTACGCCTTCATCGTGCGTGACTTTCGACTCTTCGTAAGCTACCGCATGCAGTTCTTCCTGCGCATCATTTCGATCCTCGGTGTCGTCACCACGCTGTTCTTCATCTCCAAAATCTTCGTTGGTTTCACAGATGTTCGCTTCACCCAATGGCGTGACCCATTGGCCGCCTGGTTGACGGGCCTCGCCGTCTTGAACTATTTCATGACCGGCTTTTCCAGCCTGGCAAATGCAATAAGACAGGAACAAGTACAGGGCACGTTGGAAAGCGTACTGCTGACACCGATCAATCTACCGACTGTTATCGTCGCGAGCTCCGCCTGGGAGTTCTTGCAGGCCACGCTCTTCTCGTTTCTCTATCTCCTCTTCGGCTGGTTCTTTTTTAACGTTCACTTTGCCGGAAGCTTTCTGCTCGCGCTCGTGTTTTTGCTTTTGACGACGTTCGTGCTCGCGTGCCTGGGCATCCTTTCGGCAAGCTTTGCAATGGTCTTTAAACGCGGTGACCCCTTCGGCATCTTCATTGGAACCGGTTCGGCACTGTTCTCGGGCGTATTTTTCCCGACGCAACTTTTGCAAGAGCACGCCGGAGCTATCAGCAACATTTCAAAAATTTTGCCGGCAACTTACGGACTCGACGGGATTCGCCGCGTGTTGATTGAAGGGAGAGGCTTAGCAGACGTCACGGAGCCACTCATAACTCTCTTAATCATGTTCGCCGTCCTGCTTCCCTTCTCGCTTTGGGTCTTTGGCCGCGCGGTGCGACGGGCCAAGCGCGAGGGCAGTTTGATTCAATACTAGTAACAGGCGAGACTTCTTATTCATCCCTCATCCCTCATCCTTTGACTACCCCTATACCTGCGGGCTACCATCGTTTTGCGTTTCAAGATCTCCACTCCTTAGCCGCAATCATCATTGATGAGTCCTGATGTAGCTGAAAGCATTATCGACCTCGTAGGTCATACTCCTCTTCTTCATCTCGCTCGTTTTTCTCCACCACCCCGCGCTGACATCTACGCCAAACTCGAATGGTTTAATCCGGGTGGCTCCGTAAAGGACCGCGCTGCACTGGGAATGATTCTCAACGCGGAGCAGGAGGGAAAATTACGACGAGGATCAACGATCATCGAACCCACAGCCGGAAACACAGGCATCGGTCTGGCGTTGATCGGAGTCGCGCGCGGCTATCGTGTTATCCTCTGCGTTCCCCAAGGCTTCGCAGTCGAGAAGATGAAACTGATGGAAGCATTGGGCGGCGAGATTGAGTACGTGCCCAAAGATTCGGGAATGTCAGGAGCAATTGCACGCGCGCATGAGCTCGCGGATTCCATTGAGGGCAGTTACATCCCGCAACAGTTTGAGAACCAGGCGAACCCCGCATTTCATCAGGCGACTACGGCCCGCGAAATTATTGAACAGATGAATGGACCGATCGACGCAGTAGTACTTGGCGCGGGCACTTCCGGCACTTTTGTGGGAGTTTCGCGAGCGGTCAAGGAGCTTAACCCGCTCGCATTGTGTGTGCTTGTAGAACCGGAGGGATCGATCTATGGTGGTCATCCGCCCGGCAAAAAGAAAATTGAGGGAATAGGACAAACACAGTTCTTGCCTGCGATCTACGACGCTGCGCTCGCTGATGAAGTTTTGATGGTGATGAACGATGAAGTTTGTAGCGCAGTTCGCCGGCTCGCAAAGACAGAGGGCGTCCTGGGTGGGTGGTCTTCAGCGGCGGCGGCAGCAGGTGCTTATCAAATCGCGGAAAGACTAGGCGCCGGTAAAAGAGTAGTTACTGTTTTTCCCGACGGAGCTGAACGATATTTGAGTCAGGGAATATTTGACGTCAATCGTGAATCGTAAAATTGTGAATCGAGCTGCTGATTGCCGATTTCAATGTCCGATTCCCAATTGTCCGATTGCTAACACAGAATCCGCGATTGCCATTAACAGCTGACAACTAACGATTTTCGCTTAACGATTCACTACTTATGGGCTTTGCAACAATAGCAATTCATTCCGGACAAGAACCTGACGCCACGACCGGCGCGGTCACTGTTCCAATCTACCAAACATCCACGTACGCTCAGGACGGACTAGGCAGGCACAAGGGCTTTGAGTACGCCCGTACACAAAATCCTACACGCTCTGCTTTGGAACGAAACCTCGCGGCACTTGAGGGCGCAAAGTTTGGTTTTGCCTTCGCTTCAGGCATGGCGGCGATCGACGCCACGCTGCGACTCGTCAAAGCCGGCGACCATGTTGTTGTTTCCGACAACACTTACGGTGGCACGTCCCGCCTCTTCACGCGCGTGTTAGCAAACTACAACATTGAATTCGATTTCGTCGATACATCTGACGCGCTGAACGTTGAGGCGGCCATTAAGCCCAACACGAAAATGGTTTTTCTGGAGACGCCGACCAATCCTGTGATGATCGTGACTGATCTCAAAGAAGTGAGCGACATTGCTCACCGAGCGGGAGCTCGCGTGGTTTGCGACAATACCTTCATGTCGCCTTACCTGCAACGGCCTCTCGACTTCGGCGTCGATATCGTGGTCCATTCCACCACCAAATACCTGAACGGACACTCTGACGGAATCGGGGGTGTCGTTGTGCTCAACAATGAAGACGACGCTGCGTGGATCGGGTTCATTCAAAATAGCGCCGGGGCCATTCTTTCGCCATTTGATTCCTGGCTCGTCATGCGCGGCACGAAGACACTCGCGTTACGAATGGAACAACACGACAAGACCGGACGCGCAGTGGCTGCATTTCTGGAAGAGCATCCTCGGGTGCAAAAGGTTTATTATCCCGGCTCTGCTTCGCACCCTCAGCACGCGCTTGCAAAGCGACAACAAAAGGGCTTTGGGGGCATGGTCGCATTTGAAGTTGGTTCGCTGGAGGCGGCGCGAACCGTTTTGGAATCTGTTAAGCTTTGCACGCTCGCCGAAAGCCTGGGCGGAGTTGAAACCCTGATTTCGCATCCGGCGACAATGACTCACGCATCCGTAGACGCTGAGAAACGAGAGCGACTCGGAATCACTGACGGTCTGGTACGTATCTCAGTTGGACTCGAGGACACGGATGACATCATCGCCGACCTTGACCAGGCACTAAAACAAATATAATTCTCAGTAAGTGACAGCTTAACCAATCACGGGTTAAAATCTTCGGGCCTTGGAGCAGATCGCATTCCACTCTCCTTATGATCGTAGAACTGCATGCAAAATCTGACGTCGGCCGCGTTCGTCGTGGGAACGAGGACAATTTTCTCGTGCTCGATCTGTCCAGCCAAAAGACCTGGACAGGTTCTGACGGAATAGACGCGCCAAAGGAACTCAGCAAACTTGACCTTGGCGATAAGGGTTTGGTTCTCGTCGTCTCCGACGGAATGGGCGGCGCCCTCGCCGGCGATGTCGCGAGTCGTATGGCGGTCGACTCTGTACGCGACGTGCTCATGGGCAACGACGCCGAAGAAGGTTGCGATGCGGAGACCCCACTTGTTGATTGCCTGAAGAACGCCACTGTCTATGCAAACCTCGCGATCCATCTGCGGAGCCAGGAAGACTCACGCTGCGCCGGCATGGGCGCGACCTTCACTGGCGCTGCAGTGAAAGGTAACATGTTGGACCTCGTGCAGGTCGGCGACAGTCGTGGCTACGTGATTCGCAAGAATCAGATTCGACTGGCGACAAAAGATCAGTCGCTGGTGCAACAGCTGGTTGATGTCGGCCAAATCAGCGAAGCTGAAGCTGAGACTCACATGTTTCGCAACGTGATTTTGCAGGCCCTCGGTGCGCAAAGCGATGTCACTCCGGTTACTGGAAAGATTCAGTTGCGGCGCGGAGATATGCTTCTGCTCTGCAGCGACGGCCTGTCGGGTAAGTTGCGCTCAGAGGACATTCAAAACATTGTTTCGAGCAACGCTGATCTGACTGTCGCCTGCGATGAGTTGATTGCTGAGGCCAACAATCGCGGCGGCGAGGATAACATCACAGTGGTGCTGGTACGTTTCCTGGGCGATGACCTGGCGGAACCGGCGGGTGACAAAATTACAATTGAGCTGCCACCGCTAGAAGAAGATAAAACCCTCGACGACAGCTACGAAGCCGACACGGAAACCTACTGAAGATCGGTACGACGCGACGCTACCTGCACTTCCCTTTCAACAATACTGCTTAGCTATTCTTCCAAAGTTTTTTGCTGCCACCCCGGCGTCACATCAATCCGACGGACGTAAATTGAAGCGCCCTGAATGCTCTCCACCTTCACGCGTTCGCCTGCTTCGAGAGGTGATTCACCTGCAGCGGGATAGGCCGTCCAGGTGGAACCGAACACTTTCACTGCTCCTTCGTTGAGCGCGCCACGACTGGAAGAAACCACTGTGCCGATCTTTCCAGGTAGTGAGTCGGCTCCCGTACGCAACTCATCGCCGGGCTTTTCACGCGTGAAGTAGTTGACGAAGATCGTTCGCGACGCGGCAGTGAGACCGATCGATACAACTACAAAAGTTAAGAACTGTATGGGTAGGTTATTGACGCCGATTATCCCGAGCAAGGCGGCTACGAGCGCTCCGATGCCGAACCATAGAAGGACAAAACCACTTGTGAATACCTCGGCCACAATCAATACCAAACCGAGTACACACCAAAGAATCCAGAGTAAGTTTCCCATTTTCCCCTTAACCCTTAATCAGATTCTTCAGCACAAACCAGATATTGGCCGGGCGTTCCGCAAGGCGTCTCATAAAGTAAGGATACCAATGTTTCCCGTAAGGGACATACACCCTCACGTTGTAACCATCGCGCGCAAGCTGGCGTTGCAGATCCCGACGAACTCCGTAAAGCATTTGAAACTCAAACGCGTCTTTGCCGATTCCCTCTCGTTGCGCGAATTCGATCGTAGCCTCGATCATTTTTGGATCGTGAGTGGCAATACCGTGGTAGACACCGCTCTTCAGAAGGAGCTGCAGCACGCGAATGTAGTTGGCATCCGTATCATGCTTATCGGGGAACGCCACGTCCGGCGGCTCATTGTAGGCGCCTTTGCAGATACGAATTCGGGCCGGCAACTTCACCACGTCCTGAGCATCATCATAGGTGCGGCGCAAATAAGACTGCAACACAATACCCACTTCGTTTAAGCCAAACTCCGAGCGCAGTCGTTTGAAGATATCCAGAGTCACTTGGGTAACATTCGACCCTTCCATGTCCACGCGCACGAAATTTCCGCGGCGTGCAGCATCCTCCACGATCGTCCGTGCGTTCTTGTAGGCCAGTTCCGGATCGAGCCCAAGCCCAAACTGCGTCAGCTTGATCGATACGTTCGAGCGGATGCCCGTCTTGTCGATCTGTTCGAGTATCCGGAGATACTCACGAACTTCCTCGTCTGCTTCTGCGGGATTCGCCACGGACTCGTTAAGGTGATCAAAAGACGCTGTACATCCCTCGGCGTTTAGTTCGCGAATCGCCGCGACGGCTTCCTCAATGTTCTCCCCAGCGACAAAGCGCGTGGTGAGCTTCTTGAAAAGTTTAAAACGCGCAGCAAAGTCCTTCAGACCTTCTTGCTGGGAAAGGTAAATTAGGGCACTTCTGGTGACCATTGAGCGAACTTTGATCCTTTATTTGAAGTGGACTGGAAAGTCGTTCGGAGAACTCGCAGTGTGCCGTAATGCCTATGGTATTCTTGGTTGCTTCATCAAAGTCACAGCCTGAAAATTCAACGATCGCGTTAGGGATTCAAGCCAAATGCGTTTGAAGCTGGTAATAATTGTCTCATTCGTCGCAGCCATCGTGGGTTCCGGCGCTTCAGTCGCCATCATCCTCACACGCTTTTCGTCCCTTAGAATGCTAGCGAAGCCAGATCTACTTGTCGCCTCCACATTTATTCTGCCGATCGCGTGTGTGGTCGCCGCCGCATTCTTCGTCTATCGACATACTGCACGAAGGCGTAAGACCCAGGCCCTGCTAACGGGCGTGATAACAGCGATGCTAACTCTCGCGATTTTTACCGCCGCGTCAATCCTGACCTCGCGGACCAACCCTGGCGAACCGGAACCCACGTTACCACGCAACGTGGGCTGAACAAATTAGACCAACTCAGAAGCTGGATTCAGTCCTATTTGCGACTGCACCGGCCGCAGCGAATCGATCACGAAGCGAATGTGGTCTTCGAGGTCGACACCCAACTCTGCGACCCCCTGCCGGATGTCATCTCGATTCACCGACCGTGCGAAGGCTTTGTCTTTCAACTTCTTTTTGACTGAAGAGACTTCCAGATCGTCAAGGCTCTTATTAGGACGCACGAGGGCGCAAGCGACGAGGAATCCGCATAGCTCATCTGTGGCAAACAGTGCGCGCGCCATGGACGTGTCTCGCGGTACATTGGTGTAAGTTGCGTGTCCCATGATCGCGCGGATCATGCGCTCAGAATAGCCGCGGCCGCAGAGAATGTTCGCGCCTGTGAATGGATGCTGATCGGGCCCGGGAAACATCTCGTAGTCGAAGTCATGCAGCAGTCCGGTGATTCCCCATTCATCCGCATCCGCATCCGCTTCACCATAACGTCGGGATGCGGCACGCATCGCCGCTTCCACTGCGAGGGCATGCTTACGCAGACCATCTCCCTGCGTGTACTCACACAGTAACTCCCAGGCGTCGCTCCGAGTCGGCATATTTCTGGACGAGAAAGATAAGAATCTGGTTGCTGCTTACGGAAGAGCCAAGCTAGCACGGCTGAGGCGGTCGAACAAGATGCCCGCGGTTCCAGTATGTGCGGCCCAAGTGCCACCTGGATCGCGGACTCTCGCCCCCCTCCATGGGCGGGCGAGAGACCCGCGGTCCCAGTAAGGCCCTGAGTGATCACCTCGGCTGCGAGAGGGCCTGAAGTCGTGGAGTGTAAGCCCCGAACAGGTTGGGATTTGCGATGGTGGAAAGGTAGTCAACGTGTCGCAAACTAACAGTCTGCGTTACAGAACCAGTCCTGATCAGCTACAGGCGTGCGGGACGATAGCCCGGCCTGGCTCTGATAATTACATTCTTGCGCGTACTGGTGACTTTGATTTTGCGATAGCGGTCATCTCGCGTTTTGTCCAACGGGTAATAGCCGATGGAGTATTGAGTTCGCAGTTCTCCAGCAATCTGGGCAAACGCCCCGGGCAACACACTCAGACTATCAGCGCGCACGAGGCGTCCTCCAGTCTTATCCGCCAACTCTTTTAAGTATGAATCGGCAGTGCGGTAGAGCGGTTCAAGAATGCGACTGATCGAATCATCGGATGGTTTGGGCCCCCGACCGTCTGACGGATCGTTTCGACTATCGGGCCAGCGAGTCGGGTCGCGACTCGGCGGGATCCCGTCAGACGGCAGACGGTTTTGGTTTGGATCGTTGCCTTGTCTTCTTCTGAGGATCTCATCAGGGAGCGGCAAACCGAACGGCCCAGTCTTGTTCCGTGTTCCTGTGGTCGGAACCGTACTTCCATCGCCGGGAAATGTTGGCGCCGTCGTGCCGGGTGGCATTCTCCCGATTGATCCAATGGTAGGTAGTTGCGGACCTTGGCCCGCTTGCTCGCGAGCCAGACGTTCAGTCTCAGCACGAGTGTCGTACCGGATCGGGTATACGATGACTCCTTCCTCGTCCAGGTAACGAAGCGTGCCATCGAATGAAGCCGAGTCGCTATGGTAGTCGACGCCATCCGTGAAAATCACGATCGCTTTTCTGCCGCGGACCTGTCGGATTGAATTCAGCGCCAGCTCCATAGCATCGTAGAGCTTCGTTCCCTCACCTGACCGTGTTTTGTAAATTGCTGTTCGAACCGCGGCGCGATCGTTTGTGAATTCGTTCAAGTCGCGGACTTTATCGTCGAAAGAAATGACTTTCACGCGGTCGGCATTTTGCAATTGGTCGACAAAAGCTGCCGCCGCTCGTTGAATCACCCCAAGCTTTTCCTGGGTGCTGGCGCTCGTATCCAACATCAGGGCGACGTGAAACGGCGCACTGACCGTGGCGAAAAATGCGATCTCCTGTTTAGCTCCGTCTTCAGATAGTGAGAAGTCAGACTGCTGCAGATCAGCGACGTAGAGTCCTTCTCTGCCTGTAGCAATCACCGGTACGAGGACAAGATTCGTATCGATTTTGACGGTATCAATATCCTGGGACTCAGTCTCCTCCGCTGGTTCGCGCGTCGGTTCTGGTCGGGGCGCGGGAAGTGTTCGCTTTGGTTCCTGCCCTTTTTGTCCTCCCACGCCCACAACTCCAAACACTCCGCGGGGAGCGCTTGCGGCAAATGAAAAGAAGAGACAGATCGTTGCGAGGCTTAGCAGACGAGCTCTTCCTGCCAGCATAAGGGTGCTCCTGTCGGTTTCTTAAGGATAAGGCGAATACTTCATCGTAGTCCCCTATTACGATGTGCAGCTTTGCAATAAGGTTTCCCTGTTGCCGGCTCGTTCGCGCCTCGCAACGAAACTGCTAGTGAGAGGTCGTAACGAGAGGCGTTAGTTTTGGCGAGTGCTTGCCGCATCGCTAAGCCATCAACTACAATAACAGTGTTCACGACCTTTTCATTCCGCATGAGATCCCTACTACTCGCTGTGCTTGCGGCTTACGTGGTTGCCTCCATCCACTCGGTATTGTCGTTCGTCAACAAACGCAAGGCCCTCCAAAGAGTATCCGACCTGGCATTGATCGTCGGGTTTGCTCTGCATACCGCTGCTCTAATCGCGGACTGGGCTATCGACGGTCACTATCCCATGTTCTATCTGCGCGAGACCCTGTCATTCCTCGCCTGGGCTATGGCGGGAAGTTATGGCGCACTACTGTACCGCTATCGTGCTCAGGCCCTTGGGGTATTCACACTTCCGCTCGTGTCCGTTCTGACCTTCGTAGCCATCGTGATTCATTCGGCGCCGGGCATGGAGGAAGCCAGCGGTTTTTCCGCGACGTGGCTTTTTCCTGTCCACACCACGTTACTGATATTCGCATACGCAGCGTTCTTCGTGGTTTTCATCGCGAGTGTCATGTACCTGCTGCAGGAGCGCGAGCTCAAACTCAAAACTTTCACGGCAATCTTTCATCGGTTACCTTCGCTAACTACCGTGAATGAAATAGCGACGGGTGCTGCCGCGCTGGGTCTGGCCTTGCTGACGGTGGGTATTGCAACCGGGATGCTCTGGTCGTCGTCGCGCGACGGAGTTATATGGCACAATGATCCGAAAGAGATATTTGCAGTACTGACCTGGTTTCTTTACGTCCTATTGATCATCTACCGCTCAACTGCACGATGGCGCGGACGCAGCGCGGCCTGGATGGGAGTCGCGGGATTCGGGCTCGTTCTCTTCACTTTCTTTGGCGCCAGGATGATGGGGGGCTATCATGTTTTTGGGTAGACACTCTCCGGCATCGTCCTCAAATCACGTAGCGTTCTCAAGCAAATGTCTATCGTTTTAGTCGGCATCAATCACAAGACCGCTCCGGTAGAAATACGCGAACGACTAGCGTTCTCGGAAGCCGCGTGCGCCGCGGGCCTGCGCACTCTGGTGGATGGCGAGATTGTGCAGGAGGGCTTGATCGTTTCCACTTGCAATCGTGTTGAGGTATTGGCCGCAACAGCAAACGAGCGCGTCACTGAAGGTTGTCAACGCATCGAAGAATTCCTCGCCAGGTCTCGACGCCTGCCTGATAACTTCTTTCGCGAGCATTTGTACAGTCACACAGACGAGGACGCGATACGCCACGTTTTCCGCGTAGCCTCGTCGCTGGATTCGATGGTGATTGGCGAGCCTCAGGTGCTGGGCCAGGTACGCCGCGCTTATTCCATCGCTTTGGAAGTCGGCACTGCGGGACGAGTCCTAAATCGGTTGATACATCACACACTGCGTGTCGCGAAGCGTGTCAGGACTGAGACGGGTATCGCCGCCAATGCCGTGTCCATCAGCTACATGGCAGTGGAACTTGGCAAAAAGATCTTTGGATCTTTAAAAGGACAATCGGTGTTGTTGATTGGCGCAGGCGAGATGGCTGAGTTATGTGCACGTCACCTGATAGGCGCAGGCGTTTCGCGAGTTCTCGTTGCTAATCGCACTCCGGATGCGGCCGGACGACTGGCAACTGCATTTGGCGGCGAAGCCGTAAGTTTTGATCGGCTCTCCGAATGGCTTCCGCAAGCGGACATTGTGGTCTGCTCCACTGGAGCGGGAGAGTACGTTATAACCGCCGCGATGGCGCGCGAAGCATTAACTCGCAGACGCAACCGCCCCGCGTTCTTCATCGACATCAGTGTTCCGCGAAATCTTGATCCGGCAATCGGTGAACTGCCGAACGCGTTTGTATTCGACATCGACGATCTTGAGTCGGTCATATCCTCCAACATTAGAGAGCGAGAGCGTGAGGCCGAACGCGCAGAACTGATCGTGGACTCGGAGGTCATGCAGTTCCAACAGACCCTAAGAGTCATGGACATCGGGCCTTCAATCGGGGCGCTTCGTCAAAGGCTTCAGGGCATTGCCCGGTCCGAACTTGCGCGCCAGCGGAACCGTTTGGGAACGCTCACTCCCGAACAGGAACGTGCCATCGAAGCGATGCTGATCGCCACCGTCAATAAAATCTCGCACCCTCTGATTAACCGCATGCGAAACTCGTATGACGTAAGCGATGCGGAAGGCATCCAGGCATGGCGAGATCTTTTCGGCCTTGAAGAATAGCCTCTCTCTCTACAGCCGCTTCTTGCAGCGGTTGGGTCAACGCCGGTCCCAATGAAAACCCATTTAACAATCGGCTCTCGCGGTTCCCAGCTTGCGCTGCGGCAGGCAAACTTCGTTAAGACCCAGCTCGAGACCAGCCACGCCGATCTTGAAATACGAATCGAAATTATCAAGACAAGCGGCGACATTAAGACCGAACCGCTGGCAGTCATCGGAGGCAAGGGCGTTTTCACCAAAGAGTTGGAAGATGCCTTGCTTGATCGCCGGATAGACATCGCGGTCCATTCGCTGAAAGACCTGCCTACGATCGTGCCTGCGGAGCTAGTCATCGCTGCGATTTGCGAACGCGAAGATCCGAGCGACGCCCTCGTGCTCCGATTGGAAGATAACGGAGAGTCACCTTCCCTCAGTAACCTGCGACAACGTTCTGTCGTGGGCACATCCAGCCAGCGGCGCCTCGCGCAGTTGAAGTTTCTAAGACCGGATGTGCAGGTAAAAGATCTCCGTGGCAACGTCGACACGAGGTTACGCAAATTAGACGAAGGACAGTATGACGCGTTGATTCTCGCTTCGGCGGGATTGCGGCGACTCGGCCTGGCAGAACGCATTAACGCATCAATTCCGTCGAGTGAAATGCTGCCTGCTGTAGGCCAGGGCGCGCTCGGTATTGAGACGCGAGCAGGAGATGAGTTCACAATTGCAAAGGTAAGTCACCTCAATCATGAGGCCTCTCGAGTAGCCTGCACTGCTGAACGTGCGTTGCTCCGCACTCTGGGCGGTGGATGCCAGTTGCCTATTGCAGGGCATGCTGAGTTGCAGGGATCAGAACTTTCACTTGAAGGGCTTGTTGCCGAACCTGAGGGGAAACAGATTGTGAGAAATGTTCTCTCAGGACCAATCGCAGATCCGGAAGCCCTGGGCGTAAAGTTGGCGGAGCGACTCCTGGAACAAGGCGCTGGTGACTTGCTGGGAGAGAGGTAAGCCAACCGATGACCGCCTCGCAAGCAAATCCGAATCCGCTCGCTTTCGCGCGACCACTGAATGGCCGCACCGTAGTCATCACTCGAGCATTGACGCAAGCAGATGACTTTGCGAGGGAACTCGAACAATACGGAGCCACGGTTGTCTCCTGCCCAACGATTGAGATCACTGAGCCCGAAAGCTTCGAGCGGTTGGATGAAGCACTCGCTCATCTTTACGGGTACGACTGGCTCATCTTCACCAGCGTCAATGGCGTGGACTATTTCCTCAAGCGCTTCAAGGGACTCGGACACGAGTTAAGCGAGTTGGACGAGCTGCGGGTCTGCGCAATCGGCGAGGCAACCGCGGCAAGCCTCATAGACGCCCACATTCATGTCGATCTTGTGCCTCACGAGTTCAAAGCTGAAGGTATCTTCGCCGCACTGGAAGAATTCGCGGGCGGCCGCGAAGCGCTCAGTGGCTTGAACTTTTTGATACCCCGAGCCGCGGTCGCGCGAGATTACCTTCCAAGGGCACTCGCGGACGCGGGCGCACGCGTCGACGTCGTGCCCGCCTACCGAACGGTGCTCCCAAACAATATGGACCGCGGGCGCATTGCAGCGATGCTGTCGGGCAGCGCGGATTGCATCGCCTTCACGAGCTCATCAACGGTCAGGAATCTTGCTCGCCTGTTCAACAGTGAAGACCTAAGCAAAGCGCTCAATGGCGTTGTGGTCGCGTGTATTGGAGATATCACTGCCGAGACGGCTACCGAACACGGCTTGAAAACGGCTATACAGCCTGAACAATTCACTGTCCCTTCCCTTGCCCGCGCGATAGCCGAGTATTTCCGAAAAGATCGAGCGGACACTACTGAATAGATGCAGGCTATAGTGAGGAATGCCCTTTGAAGTTCGTGTTAGACTGATCCTCGATGTCGTCTCGCCGCGTCTTAATCATTGATCCAGACCGCAACACCGGTGCCGCGCTGAAAACGCTGCTCGCCGGTTGGGACTACGAAGTTCTCCTTGAGCATGATCGCGCCGGCGGCCTGGCTGCGTCCGCTAATGGTGATCCCTTGGTGATCATCGCCTGTAGCTCCGATTCTTCCGCTGATGTGCTTGGCATCTTACGCGAGCTAATAGCGCTGCAACCGGAAACCCCGGTGGTTTTGCTCGCGGGCGCCAGCTCAATCGAAATGGCGCTCTCCGCGATCCAGGATGAGGGCGCTTACCACTACTTTGAAAAACCTGTAGACGCCCATAAACTGCGAATCGTTCTCGATCGCGCTCTGGAGTTGAGCGCAGCAAAACGAGAGAACGCACTGCTGCGGAAACAGCTGCAGGACCGCGGCGTCTACGGCGAACTCGTAGGCAAGTCAGATTCGATGCGCAACATCTTCTCGTTAATTGAGCAGGTGGCACCTTCGTCCGCTTCGGTTTTGTTGACGGGCGACTCCGGCACAGGCAAAGAACTCGTGGCGCGCACGCTCCATCAGAAAAGCCCGCGCAACGATCGGCCCTTCGTTGCGATTAACTGTTCCGCAATTCCCGAGACGTTGATGGAGTCGGAACTCTTCGGCCATGAGAAAGGTGCTTTCACAGGCGCCGCCACTCGGCGGCAGGGATGTTTCGAAATGGCGCATACCGGCACTCTCCTGCTTGACGAGATTGCCGAGATGCCGCCACTCCTACAGGCGAAGCTGCTACGAGTGATCGAGGAAAGAACGATTCGGAGGCTCGGCAGTAAGACGGAAATCAAGGTCGACGTGCGCATCCTCGCCGCGACGAATCGGGAACCGGAAGAGGCCGTACGCAACGGCAGCATGCGCCAGGACTTGCTCTATCGCCTGAATGTGTTTCGCATTCATCTTCCACCACTGAAGGACCGCAAGGATGATCTGCCTTTACTCGCTCAGCACCTTGTCACCCAACTGGCCGAAAAACACGAGCGGCCTGCACGCTTTCTGAGCCCAGGTGCCATCAGTGCTTTGCAGTATCACGCCTGGCCGGGCAACGTTCGCGAATTGCGAAACGTGATTGAGCGCGCTGTGATCATTTGTTCAGGCGAACAGATCGAGAGGCATCACTTCGCGCCATATCCGATCGACCAGCGCGAGCGTCTGCGCGATGAGGACACGATCTCTTTTCCCGTTGGCACGCCCATCGAAGAGGTCGAGCGCCAGATGATCATGCGCACGCTGCAGAAGACAAAGAACAACAAGACGCGCGCGGCAGTTCTGCTCGGCTTCAGCCTCAAGACACTTCACAATAAACTGCACCTTTATCGCGAACGCGGCCTGCTTCATGATGAGTGACGCTCGTTCCGTCCTCCTCTTTTTCATCGACGGCCTGGGCATCGGCCCTCGCGGTCCCAACAATCCTCTCGACGGGCTTCCAGACGCGGCGCCGCTCGCAATCTTTGAAGGTGAACCTGCTGAGACCCTCAATGGCGTTCTCGTGCCCACAGATGCCTCTTTGGGGATCGAGGGTAGACCGCAAAGCGCCTCCGGGCAGACGACGATTCTCACAGGAATCAACGCCCCTGGTTTGTTGGGTTACCACAAGCAGGGTTTTCCGAACGAGGCGATGCGAGAGATCATCGGCGAGCACTCGATCTTTCTCCAACTGACCAAGGCGGGCGTCGCGCCGATTGCCTTTGCAAATGCCTACGGGCAACGGTTCTTTGACGAGCGTCCGCGCTGGATTTCGGCGACCACAGCTGCAGTTGAAGCTGCCGGATTGCGGTTCAGGACAGTGGGTGATTTGCGCAATGGCCGGGCAGTCTACCAGGACTTTACTAATCAAATGCTAATCGACCGGGGCGAGGAAGTTGATCCGAGAACTCCTGAAGACGCAGCGGAGGTGCTGGCTACGATTGCGAGGGAAAATCGTTTCACACTCTATGAGTACTTCATCACAGACAAGGTCGGACATGCGCAGGACACGAACGCCGCGCGGGTCGTACTGCAGAACCTGGCACTGTTAATTCGCGAGGTGATTGCTCGCGTTGATTTGAATCGCACTTCCGTTATACTGACGAGCGATCACGGCAACATCGAAGACCTCTCGTCGCGCAATCACACGTTGAACAAAGTGCCGACAATCATCTGGGGCGCCGAACGTGATCGAATTGCCAGCCGTATTCGCAGTCTTGCAGATATCACACCCGCAATCGTCGACGTTCTGACCGGCAGCTAATGGATACGCCACCAACTGAGCGAGCCGACCAGCCACCACCAAATCCATCAGCCTCCGGCTTTCGAGTGACACGCTATTCCTACTACGCACTCGGCGTCCTGACGTTTGTTAACTTTCTAAACTACATCGACCGCCAAATCCTGCCGAGCGTCGCTCCCCTGATGGCGCAGGATTTACACCTCAAGGACACTGAGATCGGAGCGATGGAGGCGACACTCCTGTTGTCCTTCACTGTCCTGGCTCCGCTGTTTGGCAGACTCGGAGATCGCTACTCGCGGACCAAGCTGATGGCTGGAGCGGCGATCATCTGGAGTATCGCGACCGGACTCACCGGAGTCATGGACCATTTCCCATTCCTCCCTGGCCCACTGCAAATAAACATTCCGGTAGTTCACTTCGGGCTTGAGCTTTCCGGGGTGGCGATCGTGCTGTGTGTGGTCCGTTCGCTGGTGGGAGTGGGCGAGTCGTCTTACTCCACTATTACGCCGAGCTTAATCGCGGACTACTTTCCACCGGAGCGGCGCGCTACTGCGCTCGGTGTGTTTCAGGCGGCGATTCCCATGGGGTTCGCGCTGGGCTATGTGATCGGCGTCGTACTCGCACACTTTTTCGGGTGGCGTCTCGCTTTCATGATCGTCGGAGTTCCGGGATTGGTTACGGCGTGGTTCGTCTGGCGGCTTCAGGAACCAGTCCGCGGCGCCAGCGAACATAACGTCGACAAATCGACCGCCACGTCAACTGGCGTGCAAGCTCCTGCGGTTCATCAGTCCTGGTTGCGAACGTCGTTGAGCATACTGCGTACGCGCGATTGGCTGCTATCGACTGCCGGATACACGGCGCTGACATTCGTACTCGGCGCGTTCGGGACCTGGGCCACGTTTCTGCTCGTGCGCGACAAGGGAATGACCGTTACCGGCGCCGGGATCACGTTGGGAGTTGTGTCCCTCCTTGCAGGGGCCGCCGGAACTTTCGGTGGCGGTTGGTTGGCGGATCGGCTGATAGCCCGGCGACACAACGCTTACTTCCTGCTTTGCGCCGCTAGCAGCGCGCTTGGCATCCTTCCAGTGTTCGTTGTTCTGGCTTCCACTAATCCTTACATTTTTATTCCAGCAGTTTTCCTTGCAGTGTTCTTTCTCTTCATCAACAACGCACCTTTCCATGCGATTCTAATCAACAGTGTGCCACCTTTAGTGAGGGCAACTGCAGTAGCCCTCAACATCGTCCTCATCCACATTATGGGTGACGTCATCTCCAGATTTGGAGTCGGGGTACTTTCGGATTCGCTGCTGGCAGGACGATTCTCATTGATCGCCGCAGCTGCGCGACTCTTAGGCATTGACGCACAGCGCCAGCATCTGACGGCCGCACTGCTCGTCGTTCCGATCGCGCTCCTGCTTTCCAGCTTGTTCTTCTTGTGGGGTGCGGCAAAATATAAGATGGCCGCTCGTTGATTTGACTCTTCGCTACTCGAACCACAACCTCACCACCCGAACTTCAACCCGCCAGCTTTCTTTCCTTGCTGGTCGACGCTTTCTCAAAACACTCACGGGAACAGTACGTGGAAGTCTGGGAACCGCGACCGATAGCGCGGTCGGCCGGAATCCAGGTACCGCAAGCGACGCACTGTACGAGTTTATTTTCCGTCTTCAATGAGCCGCTGCGCGGCCTGGTGGCAGAAGCTGCGCCTGTGGCGCTAGCGTCCTTCAACGCGCTCGAGACTTTGCGAATCATCTCAAGGTAGGGGCGCAGGCGCGAGTAGATTAAGAGAAAGGCTAACGAGAGCAGTGCGGCGATGACGAGATACTTCAAAATCTTTTCTTCGTTAGGAGTTCAAGATCCTTCCACCGTCGAGAGGCGGAAGGATCTCGGCGAGACTTTCGCAGCCGTGCCTAGCTCTTATCCTCACCCGATTTCTTTTCCGAGGGTACATAGGTCACGTCGACGGCCCGTCGGCGCGGCGCGGGATCTGAAGCGCGACGGCGAGGCGTGGTCTCCTTGTTCCGGCGGTCGATGCTTCCCGCTGGAAGCCCGCGTCCGTGCACGGCCTCTTCAAGAATTCGCGTGATTTCTTGTGAAAGGGTTCGGTGTTCAGCTGCTGCGCGTCGACGCAGCGACTCTTTCAGATGGTTGGGGACGTAGGCGCCAATGAAGACTCCCTTGCGGTTTGCCATGTATCTGGGCTCTCCTTCAGATTCGAATCGGAACTGAGAAGTGGGATCTCAGCTAAGCCATTGCACGAGAACAGGTCTGTAAGCCGAATTCTGTACCCCGATCTCAGACTTGAAATTTAGAATCAGAAATCCGAGATCGGAGCGGCGATCATTCATCTAGTCCAGCCGTTGCCAACTGGATCGAGCGACCTACCCGGAGGTCGTATCCCGATAAATCGGGATTTGGGCGGGCAGCCCTGTGTGACGCCTCCCTATTTGGTCTTGCACTGCGAGGAGTTTACCTGGCCGCGAGTGTCACCACCCGCGCCGGTGCGCTCTTACTTTAAGCCCTTGCGGGCCGCACCATTTCACCCATCACCTGATCCGAAGGTCGAGGCTGGTGTATTTTCTGTTGCACTTGTCGTCATCCGAGGTCAGCGCGGAACTTAATCCGTGATTTTGCTCGAATGCCCCGCCGTTAGCGGGCTCGCTGCCCTACAGTGTTCGGACTTTCCTCTCCTGATTACTCAAACCGCAGTTCAAGAATCAGCAGCAACCGCCCGACCTGTTCTCATGCATGGCGGGAACATGATAGCAAATCGTGTTGAACACGTACACCAGATCGGAATTGCCCAGGAACTACGAGGTTGCAACTCGAGGCCTTTGTTTTCCCGTCGGCTCAGACCGTTCCCACATTCGACCTTTCACCCAAAGTACTTGTAGCCGACCCTTAAACCGTTAAGGAAAGAGGCAGGAACAGTTGAGATTAGGATCCAGGTCATGATGCCATGAGAGAGCGCGAGTGCGAGTAGATTCGGCGTACGCTGATAAACCGTTGCCCAAACCACGCCACCAACGAACGTAGCCACCATCAAGCCAGGATTGGGCAGATGAAAGGCTGCAAACGCCAGAGCAACCAGCAGAATGCTGAAAGCTCCCCGGCCGAAGATCAGCTGCGCCCGGCGATTGATGAATCCCTGCAGCGCATACTGCTGCACCAGTCCCCACAGGATACCGAGCGCCGGCATTCCCAGGATCGATTGCCCGCCGCGCCACCGAAGAAAATCCAGGCTCCCGTTCTTATAACCGAGCATGATTAGCAAGGCACTACCGACAATCATTGGTAGGGCTAAGAGCCGCGCAGCCGCGACGAAGTTGTCGAGGCGAAACCCGAGATCCCGCGCAGATTCGCCGCGCAGGCGATGGGACCAGAACATGAACGCGAACGCGAACAGCAGGGGCACAGCAATGAGGAACATGGTTCCCCCAGCGACTGCTGTGATTACCCACTCAGCGATCACACATGTCGTGATCACGGAGGCGATCTCCCATCCGGCGAGTGATCGATCTACCGCCGCGCCAAGCTGGTCCTCGGAGTGACTCTCTGCAGTGCTCATATGTTCTGCTTAAATGCGCTCACTTGCTGTGGTCCTTCACTGCGCCATTCTCATCGACGATAAAGCGAATTGGATAACCCAGTAGCTGCAGCGTTCTACGAATTCCGCCGCCGCTCTCATGAATCGCGTAGATGCGAGCCTCATGGTCTCCGGCAGGCAGGTTTGGAATCGGGAAAGCGTACCCGTGCCATGCATCCCTGGTCCATCCGGCTTGCAGGACATCCGGCCGTGAGAGGTTTGCTCTGCTGGTCGCAATAAAGTTTTCGTCGATGAAAAGTTGCACCTCTACTCGATCCCAGGGCGCGGCATTATTCACAGCCCAGCCTGCGATGGCGTGAGGCGTCGCTTCTCCCCAACCGTGAAAGTATGGCGGAAAGGCCTGGTAAAAAAAGCCGGCGGCCAGCGCACTTACGAACAGGACTTCCACGATCGATTTGCCGATCAAGACCTGGAACAGTGTCAGTCTGCTCTTATCCATGAAGTGTCATTGGTCCGATCCTTGTTGCCGACGCGGCGCAGGTTGGCTGGAGATAGGTCCCAAAGTGCGTTGGCATTATAAACGGATACGCGCAACAACGCTCAGCGAAAAAAAAGGGCGACCCATACGGGCCACCCTTCGCTCTCCAATCTCTTCAACGAGCGCTCAACGCTGTCTGTCAATAACCGCAGTTGAAAACGAATCGATATCTCCGTTAGGGAGATAGTTAGGCGCGCCGCAACCGGAAACGGTCCGCGATTCGGTGTTGACTATGCTAGCCGAGGAGTCTGAGACCTCGCTGACGGTGACAAAGTAGATTTGAATCAATCCAGCTGTGACTGCGCTTGAGATAGGACTGTCGGCCTTATTGATAATTCGCGGCCGCGAAGTTTCGACAACCATCCTCAGTGTGCCGCCCAACGTTGATGAGGTACTGAGACTGGAGGCGTTGCCCGCTAACGATGAGTTCGGGGTCGTCCTCATAACAGCCGGTTTTGCGTAGCCGATAGCTGAAACCGAGAGTCCCACAAATAAGAAGAGGGCTAATGTGGCAAACTTCTGCATTGATTTCTTCACAGTTATTCCTCAGCCGCCAATGCCAGTGCGACGCTATTGAAAAAGGGTTACTTGCTGAAGATATACGGCTAAACGAGGGGAATCTTCACTATTCGAAAAGAAAAGATGAGGTCAATCACTATCGTAGACGAGCTTTGGGCAGGGCTTCGGGCGGGAACAGGTCGGGCCAGTGTGCGCCAAATCGAATTCGTACAATATCTTCGACCTCATCGGCAGTGGAACACTCGAGACATTCTTCAGCGATCAAACGCGCATCACGCAAGCTGATTCCGCCAAGGACCCGGCGCACGCGGGGAATCGCCGTTGGTGTCATGCTCAGATCAACTGCTCCAAGCCCCACTAGCAACACTGCGTAGGCCGGTGTGGAGGCCATCTCACCGCAGACGATTGCGGGAATTCCTGCTGCACGCGCGGCTTTCAAACTGTGAGCAATGCTGAACAGTACTGCCGGATGCAGCGTTCTAAACCAATCCGCCACCTGATCGCTACTGCGGTCAACGGCCAGCGTATACTGGACGAGATCGTTTGTGCCGAGCTCAAAAAAATCTACACAGCGAGCGAGTTTGTCTGCGGTAAGTACTGCTGAGGGAACCTCAATCATTGCGCCGATACCTACCGGGCCAAACTGGACGTCGCGGCTCTTCAGCACGGCCGTTTCATTTTCAAAGATCGCGCGAGCACGCCTGACATCTCCCACATCCGCCACCATCGGCAACACAATGTCGAGTCGTCCTGCCGCAGCCGCCCGCAAAATGGCTCGTACCTGTGTGCGCATGACTTCTTCGTGACGTAAGCCAAACCGAATCGCCCGCAACCCAAGCGCCGGATTTCGTTCAGGCTCAGACTGCGAGTCCAAAGTATTTTCACCGCCGAGGTCAAACAAGCGAACTATCGCTCCATCGGCTCCTGCAAGTTTGGCTACTTCCGCGTAAGCGGCAACTTGTTCGTCTTCAGAAACCATCATGCCGCGCCGTGATAGAAGAAATTCCGAGCGATAAAGGCCGACGCCACTTGCTCCATATTTCTTCACACCCTCAAACTCCGCCGGAACTTCAACGTTCGCGCGCATTCGTAGCGCGACGCCATCCCGGGTGCTTAACGGTCCGTATTCGCCAGGCACTTCGGCAGGATGCCGCGCCGCCCTCTCCTCGATTTCAACCCGATAGCGCTCGACTGTCTTGGCGGACGGGTGAAGCACAACTTCGCCCCTGACGGAATCAACAATGATTTCGTCACCACTCCGCGCGTGGCGATAGAAGTCCCTCAGACCTACTACTGCCGGAATTCCGAGACCTCTTGCAATGATTGCGGTGTGTGATGTCCACCCGCCCGTATCGCTAGCAATAGCGCGGGCCAACTTCAGGTCGAGCTGGGCCACAGCCGACGGCAGCAGGTCCTGAGAAACAATTACTGCGTCGGCACTGAGGGGCCGCTGTTTCGGACGTTCGCCGCTTAGAGCGACAAGCAGGCGCTGCATCACGTCGTCAATATCGGATGCTCGCTCGCGAAGGTAGTCGTCTTTTATCGTTGCGTAGTCTGAGATCAGTTGCTCGCTGACAACCTTGACCGCCCATTCGGCGTTGGTGCGTTCTTGAGCGATATGATTCTCGACGTTGCTGATCAGGTTTTTGTCTTCGAGTAGCAGCAGGTGGGCATCAAAAACGTAGGCGTGGTCCTGTCCCAGTTCTTTTTCGGCCCTGGTTTTTACGGTCAGCAGTTCTTTGCGCGCCAGACGCAGAGCCGCGCGGAAGCGTCGCACCTCGCGATCCACTTCCAACCCGTCCACATCAGCACGATAGACGTATTTCTTTCCGCCGTGCATCCGAAACACGCGCCCAACAACAACGCCTTCGGAAACTCCGAGACCTTGCCAACGAATCTCTGGCTTTCTTGAACTCGGTTGGACTACCGGCTCGCTGGTAGCCTGGGCCTCACCAAAGCCTGCGGCAAACAAAATGCCCAGGGCTTCCAGAGCTTCTCGCTCATCCGCTCCCTGGGCAGTTGCACGCAAGATGGTGCCCCGGCTGGCTGCAAGCATCAGGACGCTCAGGATAGATTTAGCGTCCGCACTTTGACCACTGTCCTCTCGTTCAAGGACTACAGTGCTCGTGAAGCGACTGGCCACCCGCACAAGTTTTGCGGCCGCTCGGGCATGAAGACCGAGTTGACCGATGACTGTAACCTTGCGCTCAAACATCTAGCCTTTCCCGTTTTTTTTCGGTGGCGTAAGTAATTCTCCGGCAACGTAAATCCCCTGCCGGCCCAGATCGCACACGCGTTTCGCGGTGTCGTTCAAGCTTCCCTGCGCGGATTGACTGGCCAACTTAATTACCATTGGCAGATTCACTCCGGTAACTACTTCAATAGTACCGTCTTCTAAAAACATCGAGGCGATGTTCGTAGGCGTTCCGCCAAACATGTCGGTCATTAACAGCACGCCGGCCCCTTGAGAGACTCGCGAGATTGCTCGTTGCACTTCGTCGTGCGCGGCATCTACATCGTCATGCCAGCCGATCGAAACAGCAGTTATGTGTGAGATGGGACCAACTATCATTTCCGCCGCCGCGAGCAGTTCACCCGACAAATGTCCGTGCGTGACGATCACGCCCGCGACTTTTTTGAAGTCATCGACCAGGGCGGTTGCTTGTGGTACGTCGCTCATCATTTCTCCTCACAGTCAGTTTTGAAACCCTAGTTGCTCGAACCGGTGATCAGTGATGGCGGTTTGCCTTTCTGACATCACGATGGACGGCGTGCGCATCGAAACCAGCCTGCCGAAGTTTCCGCGCCAGAGCATTTGCGACCATTACTGACCGATGACGGCCACCTGTGCAGCCAATACCTACTGTGACGTAAGACTTTCCTTCGCGTTTGTAGAGGGGCAACAGGTAATCAAGAAGTTCGCTGAAACGTCTTAAAGTCTCTCCGACTTCGGGTTGTTCTTTGAGGTAAGCAACTACGCGTCGATCGTGCCCTGACAGCCGCCTAAGCTCGGGAACGAAGTGCGGGTTTGGCAGGTGTCGCACATCGAAAAGCAGTTCCAAATTGATCGGGCTTCCGTACTTGTGACCAAAGCTCAGGATTTGAACGCGCATCGGTCCGCCCTGACGATCCGGACTGAATCTTTCAAGCAGCAGACTGCGAAGCGTATGAACAGTATGGTCGGAAGTATCGATGATCTGATCCGCTACGGCCCTGATACGCGACATCTCTTTGCGCTCCGCACGTATCGCCGGCAAAAGGCCGTGCCCGTTTGCGGCGGGATGTGGTCGCCGGGTCTCACTGAATCGATGCTGCAGAACTCTGTCAGTCGCTTCCAGGAAAATAACGTGCACGCGCAAACCGGCTTCTCTCAATGCAGCCAGCTGTTTGGCAAAGCCATTGAGAAAGGTTCCTTCGCGAATATCAATAACCAGAGCGGCTCGCGTAATACCTTTGGCACCCTCATCGCCCGTAACAAGCCGAGCAAAGGTTTGCAGCATCGTGATTGGCAGATTATCTACGGAAAAGTAACCGAGGTCTTCAAAGGCGTTGGTTGCGGCAGACATCCCGGAACCGCTCAGCCCTGTGATGATCACAATATCGGGCGCGGTGCCACTCTCCGCTGTTTCACTACTTTTGTTTCGGGCCATGGTCTCAGCTAGGTCGCTAGGAGCTTAGTTTACTACGAAGGACTTCTGGTTTCCTGCCCCGGAACAGTATTACAAGAACCTGTGGGTGAGATTGGAGGTGTAACAGGATGAACGCCTGGAAATTCAGGTTAGGGTTCTAGGAGAGAACTTTCCCAAATGACTTTTGTCAGGTCTCATTAATAACCGGTGGCTGGTAAACCTGATCAAGGCTCAATCAGTCCGAAGTTGCCATCCTTGCGTTTATAGAGCACGCCGAGTCTTGCAGTATCAGCGTCGCGGAAAACGAGGAACTGGTCCGCTTCAGATGAAAGTGTCATGGCCGCCTCCTCGGCGGTCATCGGTTTTACGGTATAGCGGCGGGCAGCAATGATTCTCGGCGGACGTGGTGTGGCTTCAAGATTTCCATCAGGCTGTGGTGCCACTTCTCCGGTCCGTTTTCCTGCCTGATGTCGATCGATAATCTTTTTCTTGAGTTTCAGAGCCTGGGTTTCAATCTTGCCCATGGCCCGTGTGAGGGCCAGGTACATATCCGCGTTAGTGTCTTTGGCGGTGAGGGTATGATCGCGCCAATGAACGATCACTTCGCCGGTCTGTCGGTTCTTTTCGACAGCAATGATTACGTGGGTCCACGCCGTTGCATCGTTGAAGATGTGATCGAGTTTCTTAAAGTGCGCCTCAATGTGCTTGCGGATTGCGGGAGTGACTTCGACATGGCGGCCAGTGTACTCAAATCTCATATGACTTATATCCTCGAGGAGTCTGGAGCGAAGACTCTGGCCGGAGGTATCAACGACCGGCTCAAAAAACTGAAGTAATGCTGACTGGGGCTCTAGCTTACAGCGCGACGTTCGCGCGAACCGGGGATGTGCATTTGATCGCGATACTTGGCAACCGTGCGACGCGAAAGCTTCATTCCGCCTTTAGCCAGGATTTTTACCACCTGATCGTCAGTGATTGGATTATGCGAATCTTCTTCTTCAATGAGTTTCTTGATCTGTAACTTAATAATCCGCGTCGAGACCTCTTCCCCGTCTTCGTTCATCATACCTTCTGTGAAGAAGCGGCGCAGCTCAATCACGCCTTGCGGAGTGTGGGCATACTTGCGGTTGACTACACGCGACACGGTGGAAAGGTGCATGCCGATATCTTCGGCAATGTCTTTGAGCATCATCGGTTTGATGTATTGGACGCCCTTGTCCAGAAAGTCTTTTTGGCGATTCACCATTGACTCGACGACTTTGTAGATTGTCTGCCGCCGGTGTTCGATGTTCCGCAGTAGATCAACCGCCGAGCGCACTTTCTCGCGAATAAAACTTTTTGTCTCACTGGTAGTCCCGGGCTGACCCAGCATCTGCTGGTACTGCTGACTGATGCGCAATCGTGGGCTGCCGTCATCGGCAAAATAGATGACGTACTCATCATCATCCTCGTCCAGCTTCTCGATATAAATTTCTGGCGATATCAGTATCGGCTCATCGGACGAGTAGCGGCGGCCCGGATACGGCTCCAACGTCCGGATGAACTGCAATTCTTCGAGTAACGTGTCGACATCGATCCCGATCTGCTTCGAAAGATTCGGCAGCTTGTGCTGTTGGAGTTCAGGCAGGTATTCACTGATCAGTTTTACGGCAAGCCGATCACTTTCTCCCATGACTTCAAGCTGGACCAGCAAACATTCCCGAACATCACGCGCACCGCATCCGACGGGATCCAGTCTCATTACCGCTTGCCTCGCGGCTTCCACAATCTCCTCCGACCACTCATTCATCGCGGCAATCTCTTCGTTGGTTGCGTTGAGACGACCGTCAGCGTCGAGATTGCCGATCACACAAATCGCGCAATCGCACACGACGTTGTCGATCGGGCTCAGGTGCAGCTGCCATTCGAGGTGGTCGGCAAGCGAGGGGGGTCGCGTGAGGAACTGTTCAAATGTTGGTGCGTCTTCCTTGTACTCGACCTCCTGAGTTTTGTAACCGGGGTCGAGATAGTCCTGGAACTCTCTACCAAAATCGATCTCGTCGAAAGGATCGCGCGCCGCATCCTCGCCGACAAGATCGTCACCGATGGAATCCTCGCTGAGGTCTGCCGCGCCGTGTTCATCTCCGTCAACGCCTTCACCCTCGACGTAAGCAGCAGTCAAACCTTCGGCGTCTCCGCTTCCGTTGGATGATGGGGTGCCGAGTTCAGGCTCGCTAGCTTCAATCCGCGGCTCGTCGGCAGCGGCATCGGCACTTGCAAGATGGTCAAGAATTTTTTCCGCTAGCTCCTGGGCCTCTTCCTGAGTGGCCACCTCTTCCAGCACCGGGTTCTCGAGCAACTGCTGCTGGATGAGGTCACTCAACTCGAGTGTAGTCATCTGCAACATCTCGATGCGCTGCCGCAACTGCGGCGTTAGCACGAGGCGCTGAGAGAGGCTGGTAGAGAGTTTAAGAGACATTATTGGGACAACGGCAAACTGTACTTTATTATTTTGCGCCTGAATGCGCAGGGAGATTATAACCGATTCCAGGGCTCTTTGCGCGGCAGTTTCACATTCGGAATTTCTCGCCCAAATACAGTTTTCGTACTTCCGCGTCTTCCGTCAATTCCCGCGGGGCGCCTGAGCGGAAGATGCGACCCTCAGCCATGATGTAGGCGCGATCAGTGACGCCGAGCGTCTCGCGGACATTGTGATCGGTGATTAATAAACCGATCCCGCGGCTGCGGAGATACAGTATGACGTTTTGAATGTCGTTAACGGCTTTCGGATCGATCCCGGCAAAAGGTTCGTCAAGCAGAATGTATTGCGGTTCAGTGGCAAGGGCTCTCGCGATCTCGGTCCTTCGTCTTTCCCCGCCGGAGAGGGCATCGCCTCGCGTGTTGCGCACGTGAGCGATGCCAAATTCCTCCAACAACTCCTCGAGCCTTGTGAGACGTTCGCGTCGCCGCAGGCCCATGGTCTCAAGCACTGCAAGAATGTTCTGCGCCGCCGTCATCTTCCGAAACACCGACGGTTCTTGCGGCAGATATCCGAGGCCCAAACGCGCGCGGAGGTACATCGGAAGTTTCGTTACGTCGCGTTCACCCAGTTGCACTGCTCCGGAATCCGGCCGCTCGAGGCCCACCATCATGTAGAACGTGGTTGTCTTTCCAGCGCCGTTCGCGCCGAGCAAACCCACGACCTCACCTTTTTCCACGTGCAGACTCACGTCGTCTACGACGCGACGCCGGCTATAAGTTTTTTGGAGATGAAAGGCGGCGAGTGCCGAGGGCGAGGGAGCCTCCTGGATTCGCGGGTCAGTAGCAACCGCGCCGGGGACTGTAAACTTTTCTTGTCGGTTTTCAGCAACCACAAAGTCTTCAGCCGAAGTGCTCATTTACAACGTTGGAACCTAATCGCTCTTCTTAACCTTGTGAGTCGAACGCACGCGTCCGGGTGACTGCGTTCCTCTGGTGTCGTCCGCGGTCACTCTACCTTCTCGCATATAGACGGTCAAACGGCCGCTCTCAGTGGTTCCCTGCTCTACGTCTTCAACTCGAGCGGGATTCCCTTTTAGGATCGCAATTTCGTCGGCAGTAGTGTATTGCATCCAATCCCCAGTGCCCTTGCGATTCGGCTGCGTGAGGACAACAGTTCGCTGAGCGATCGTCTTCTCCATCTCGTTCGTATCTTTTGCGAGATAAACGTCGGCGACCGCGCTCGTGATGCGATCAGGACCCTGTCGGATATCTACATTCCCTTCGTAGTGCAGAAGACGATTGGGAGCGGAATAGGCCATGGAGTCCGCGGAGGCGAACACAGGCACAACGTTGCCCGCGGCTTCTTGCTTGCTGCGGGCGTTGTAAACAGTGCTCTGCACGCGCCCGTTGGCGTCCATCTTTTTATCGCTGACGTAGATTGTCAGTTTGTCACCGCGCACAAAATTATCGTCCTGCCATGCGCGCGCGTTGCCGGTGTAGATGGCGACGCCACTTTGATGATGAAACTCTCCACGATCGCCCACGACATAGACGGGACTCTTAACTTTTGAAAACGGAGTGGCGCCGTTTGTTTGCTCCTGGCTGTAATAGGTAGTCGCGACCTTGCCGCGCGCATAAGAGACTTCCTCATGCAGGTTCGAATCCAACTCAAGAGCCTTGGTGCGCGCGCGTGAGTCCCAAACTGTGGGTTCGCCGCCGCGCAGGCGCACAGTGTCGTCGGACGCGGTGTAGGCGATGCTGGCAGCAACGCCGTTGCGATCGTTCTCGTTGAACTTGGCATCCTCCTGTGCGTCCATGTGCTCAACGTCCTGAGTTTCTTTGACAAACACAGTGGCGAGTTTGCGCGCGGTGAGCGTTCTGACGGCGCGGTCTTCAGCAGGCTTCACAGGCTCGATGACTGCCTTCGCGCCGCCAGTTGCAGTGAAAGTGTGGGCGAGGTTTCCTGCCTCGAAGAACTCGAAATCAAAACGGGGAGCGGTGACTGTCTTCTTATCTGCTGTAGCGTTCTGCACGATGGGATCAATGAAGAGCTCAGCATTTCCCACTGCCTCTCCTTTTTCCAAGTCCCGTCCCGTGCTGCGCCAAAAAAGTTTCACGGAGTCAGCGGTCAGCCTCTTATTTGCCGCGCGGGGATCGGTCGCTTTTGATTTGGGCGCTCCAAGTATCACTACCGAACGCCCTTCAGTACGCATCTGTTTGAGAAGGCTGCGATCGGCTTGTGCCTGAAACGAGACCTCGATGAGATTCGTCGCAGTAAGGTTCATTTCAGCGTCGGAATCGAGAGTCTTTGCCCGCGTCTCCTTCATGGCGACGGCGCGTTCAAGACGCTGATCGTTGTCGAGAAAGAAGTCCATATCCACTGCGCGCACTTCAGCCGCACGGCCTTGTTCGGTCGAACTCAAAAATGAATTGCCGCGCACTTCGATCTTCTGCAACCGCTTTTTGTCATTGAGCGTGGCGAATAGCTGATCACCGCTCATGACTGCACCTTCCTGATCGGCTGTTACACCGCCTGAGAAAGAAAGCCGCGCAGACTGTTGCTCGTAGGTCGCGTGAGCCGAACGAATCGTGACTGGGCGCGCGCGCGTCGACGCGGCCTTGGCTTGTGCGTCTTGCAAAACCTCGGGCGCCACATTGATCAGCACATCCTTCTTCAATTCCAGCTGCTTGCTCTTGCCTTCGAGCTTGGCACCGGTCGATTGTCCGGAGATATTCTCTCGACTAAAACTGATCGCTGCATCGGTCTCGCCAACCTCGGTCGTCTGGTTGTAGACAAGCGATTCAGTCTTTACCTTTAACGCGTCTTTGGTTTCGATGTTCACGCTGCCAAGGAAAGTCATAATCGAGTTCTGCTGATCGTAAATGCCACGATTCGCAGTTATCTGATCCGGCTTTTCACCAACCGGCGGATAAATAGCGAGACTGACCGCTTCCAATTCGTGATGCCCGTCGGAGTAGGTGACATCTCTTGAGGCTTTGAGCAAGAGGTAAAGTCGATCTCCTTTCGTAACGCGCTGCTCGTAGCCTTCCGTAATGCCTGTGATCTCTTTGGAGAGTTCCGGTGACTCGGACTTCATCCGGAAGGGCCTGTTATTGCGCAGACGATAGTAAGAGATTCCAATAAAGGCGACGCCTGCAGTGAGGACAAGGATGGCTGCGATGCGCGCGACCAGCGGGAACCGTGCACGCAGTCCAATTCCGATTGCTCTCTTTCGTGTTACTTCCTGCATTAACTGGTGACCGACGTTGTCTAATCTGCGGATCGGGCCAAAGACTGGGGGGCAAAAACCCTCAAATCAGCAACGTTCAATTGAAGTCTCGTCTCGCCGTTCCAGACATTCGTCTCAATCGTATAGGCCACTTCGATGCCCGCGTTCATCTCGGGAGTTTGCTGCCCGGAATCGAGGCAGTTCCACCAGACAGTCTCGACCGGACGCCCCTGTGGTCCAGCGAGATGCATTTTCAGGTGGCGCTCTTTCATTACCTGCGGTTCCTGCGTGCTCCGCAAATCTCGCGTCACAAACACGGGACGCGGATTTCCGGCTCCAAACGGCTCAAGCGAGCTTAACTCATTTGCCAGTTGATACGTGATCGACTGAGACGGCAGTTCGGCATCGATGTGCACGCAAGGCTGCAGATCCTCCGCAGTTAGCCTCGCTGCAGCGTGATCATTCAGACGCCGGCGAAAGTCGGGGATATGCTCCCTGCGAATTGTCAGGCCTGCGGCGTGGGAATGACCGCCGAACTTTTCAAACAGATCGGCGCAGGAGGTTAGTCCATCCAGCAAGTGATAGGGCTCGATACTTCGGGCAGAACCATGGGCGATGTCTCCCTCGAGCGAAAGCACTACACAGGGACGATTGATTCGTTCCGCGATCTTTGATGCCGCAATCCCGATGACCCCCCGATGCCATCCCTCGCCCGCTATCACAGCAACATGGGAAGAGCCTGGACCCTGCGGGTCTTCGAGCTCCGCTATCGCCAGCTCGATGATCTCTTGCTGCACTTGCTTCCGTTCCTGATTTCGAGCTTCAAGATGCGCCGCGAGTCGTCGCGCCTCATCCCGATCGCGGGTATCAAACAATTCAACTACGGCGCGCGCAGCGTCCATTCTCCCGGCGGCATTGATGCGGGGGCCGAGTCGGAAGCCGAGGTCGTAAGACGTCATCCCTTTGCCATCACCACAGCCCGAGACCTCAAGGAGCGCTCGCAGTCCTGGGTTCTTTGAATTCGCGAGATCCTTTAAGCCGAGCGAAACGATCGTGCGGTTCTCACCGACCAACTTGGCCACATCAGCGACAGTTCCAATCGCTACGACCTTTAGAAACGCGTTGACCTGCGCCTCGCGCCCGCGTTCGCGGTAAAGCGCGTGGACCAGTTTGAAAGCGACACCGACGCCCGCCAAGTTTTTGTCCGGATAGTTGCAGCCACGTTGGTTGGGATTCAGAACTGCGTAAGCAGGAGGAACGCCCTCCGCTTCATCCGGAAGATGGTGGTCCGTAACAATCACATCGAGCCCATGGGCGCCTGCCCAGTGCAACGGATCGTGCGCTCGGATACCACAGTCGACGCTGATTGCGAGGGTACAACCGTCCGCTACAGCTTTCTCCAGGGCCGGCTGTTGAATTCCGTAGCCTTCGGTAAAGCGGTGGGGCACATGAAAAGTAGCGCGCGCCCCAAGTAACTTCAAAGCGCGCAGCAAGACGGCCGTTCCCGTTGTGCCATCTACATCGTAGTCGCCGTAGATTAGGATCTTTTCGTCGCGATCTATTGCCTGTTGCAGACGGGCCACGGCCTCGTGCATTCCAAGCATTAACGAAGGGTCGTGTAGTTGATCGGCAGAAGGGTTTAGAAAGGCTCGCGCGGCATGCTCATTTTCACATCCCCGCGCTATGAGCAGCGTCGCAACAATGGGTGAGACATTGAGAACGCGGGCGAGTGAGGCAGCGCGGCTTGAGTCTTGCCCGCGAAGGATCCAGCGTTTGGAAGTCATTAGTCGGCTATTAACCTGTCATATCTTTGTCTATTCGGCAAACCATCCATCTGTGTCGAGTAGCTTAACACCGATACGCTGACGGCTGTCCATTTCGTCGGTCCAGACGCCATTCACTTCAGCGTCAAGTTTCCGGCCGAACGGGGGAATAAGAGTCACCACCGAGCCAACTGCAATTTCGGTATCGAGAATAATGGTAGCGCCGCCACGACTGATCTTGACGGCCTGGGCTTTCACATGGAAGGGCTTGCCTTGAGGCGTGCTTCCTTCTACCTCAAGGGCAAATTCGACGGGAACTCTCGGATTCCGCGGCCGCTGAGACGGACTCATGTCCTCCCGCCGGTCTTTCTGATGCATTAACTTCACCGCCCTTAGTAAGGATTTATAGAAGAGCCGGTTAGATTCGGCCCGGTCGGGAGGATAGAGGCAAACCCAGTTTACCGAATCCGGGGAATTATTGTTAGTAGTTTTATTCTGGAACGAGGCCAATTAGGTTCCAGAGAAAAGAGTTGCACGCGACAGGCCGTAAAACTACTGAGGGTTTCCTAAGTGCTACACGAATTCAGGAGCTCCGGAACCTTAGCTAAACGCTTGCCGAAAGGTAACCACGAAGCAGCGCAAAAATGATTAGCGACCCGACAATAATCCTGTAAGCAATGAAGATCCCGGTCGAGTGCGTCCGCAGGAAGCGAAGCAGAAACCAGATCGAGGCATAACCGACAATACCTGAAACGAGCGTCGCGACAATCAATGAGCCGTAACTTCCCGGAGGTAGCTTGACTACCGCTTCCTTCAATTCCAACAAGCCACTGGCGGCGACGGCCGGGATTGAAAGCAAAAAGGAAAACCTCGCTGCGGTCTCGCGTGTCTCCCCAGCAAACAATCCTCCCATGATTGTAGAACCGGAGCGACTCGATCCCGGAATGAGCGCCAGCACTTGAGCGAATCCGACTGCGAGCGCATCGCCAACTCCAAGGTCATCCATTGTTCGCTTTCGTTTGCTAACCAGTTCAGCGATTCCGAGGAGGATCGCCACGACGATCATCATCGTCGCGATTACCCAAAGGTTCTTGGTGAACGTACCCTCGATTTGTTTCTTGAACAAGAGGCCGATCACACCAACAGGTAATGACCCGACGATCACGAGCCAACCGAGCCATGCGTCATGCGACAAACTACGCGAAACGCTACCGTCCGGAAATACTCGGCCCTTCCCGGCGAAAATCGCGATGTGGTCTCCGATGAAGGCTTTTGTGATATTGACGATGTCGCGCGCAAAGTAGATCAGCACCGCGAGGAGTGTGCCGAGTTGAATGACCGCAATCGTTGCCGTTGTCTGTTGCGCTCTAAGGGCCGCGTTCGCTTCGTTGTAGAGACCAACCGCGCGCGCCGCAAACACGAGATGTGCCGTGGAGCTTACTGGAATGAATTCCGTCAGCCCCTGAACGATTCCCAGAATGATTGCTTGTAAGAGGGTCATTGTAATTTTTCAGCTTTGAACTTTGTTCTTTGGACTTTGGGTCTTCGGTCTTGGGTCGTTGTCGTTCCGAGTCTTGAAGTCTCAAAACCAGGGCTCAAGAGTCGATCAAATCAAAGACCAAAGATTAAAAACCAAAGACCCTTCTTATTCGCGAAACGAATTCCTACTTGAAATCCAATCATAGATAAAACTGGGCATCACCATGCCTGCCCGCACGACGCTCGCCAGCTGCCAGGGAAAGGCATAAGACTTCCTTCGCTTCTCGATGGCCCAGACAATCTTGTTCACCGCGTCATCAAGTTCCAGCAGGAACGGCATCTGGGACTGACGACCAGCGGTGAGAGACGTCTTGATAAAGCCCGGATGAATAATCGTAACGTCGATGCCGCGCGGCCGCAGATCCAACCTAAGGCTCTCGAAAAACGCCGAGACGGCGGCCTTGCTCGCGCAATATGCCGCAGACTTTGGTAGCCCTCGATACGCCGCCAGACTGGAGATCACTATCAGGTGACCACTGCCGCGGGCCACCATCTCAGGCACCACGGCAGCTGCACTGTTAGCGGCTCCGAGCATGTTGGTATTGATGACGTTCGCAATTGCTTCAGGCTGCAACTTCGCCGCATCTGCTGTTGCAGCGATACCGGCATTAGCGATCAGCAGATCGATTGGGCCAAGTTCTGACCGCAGTCGATCCGCAGCTCTTCGCAACGAGGGTGCGTCTTGCACGTCGGCCGGCAAAGCCAGAGCAGTACCACCAGACCCTGCAATTTCATCGACGATCTCCCCGAGGGCATCAGCTCGCCTGGCGATCAGCCCGAGCTTCGCACCCCGTCGCGAAAGTTCGAGCGCCAGCCCGCGGCCGATGCCGGAAGAGGCGCCAGTGAGCATCACGACTTTGTCTTGCCAAAACATAGACGATTACTGAATTCGGATTGCTGATTTCGGATTTTTGGTTTCAGCTTCGCTCCAGAGGAGCGACATGTTTATAGCTGCGAGCGTAAGCAGAAGAATCTCGCTCGCCAGGAGCGAAACCCTGGCACTAGTCCTCTGACGGAAACCCACATTGCGCTCCCATGGAGCTGAGGAGTCAAAAGGCCTTGCCAAGCTATGAACATCTCGCCCCTCCGGGGCAAGGACAAATAACGTGCGATGCACTTCCAAATTGATCCCACGTTTAAAATACGCATTCCGTCCCCTGAGATCCGCATCGCTCAGCACAGTTCCCCAACATGCTCGCCCAATACCCGCAGCGTATTGGCCAGATCGGCTTGCCTAATCAGCAGATGATCGCGCGAGAACGATGAGAGTACTCCAGCCGAGATTCCCGCCGCCGCCAAGAGCTCCGTGACGCGGGCCAGAAAACCGACGACGTTCCAGGGGAGCTCGATATCAAAGGTCAAAAGGCGCAAGTCGCGTTCGACCCGCGCGTCGCGCACTGCGTGGTGAATGCGCTTCCAGTCGTCCTCTTCGGCCAGTAAGGTGACCTCGCGCGCATCGCGGAAGATCATGAAAGGACTTTCAGTATTGGGACTGAGTTCGGGACTCTCGAGCAAGCGCGTCCAGTCAGCAGGGCGAATGCCTGCGAGCACATAGATCGCGGGCGCAACTTCCACCTTCGATTCGCGCAGCAGGTCAGCAACAGTCTTCTCAGCTGCAATTTCGGACATGGGAAATCAGCGGGGTTCAGGCGACCGGTTCGTACACTTCTTCGGCAGAGTTGACCTCTACGACCACCGGCATGATGACTGGGCGCGCGCCCGTTAACTTCTGAATAAAGCGTTTTAGTTCGACTCGCAAATGTTCTTTCAAAAGGCTGGGGTCACGTAACATGTCACGCGACGCTCCTGTTACGGCAGCTTCAATCACGCGCTGCGCATCTTTCAGTGATCCATTGGCACCATCGAAGCCCTGCACGCCACGCATAACAATCTCGGGAGACGCTTGCAGCTCACCGGTCTCCGGGTCGATGGTCACAATTACGGTGACCATACCTTCGCTCGCCAGTTGCTTCCGCTCGCGCACCGTCTCGCGTTCGATCTCCTCAAAACCTGAGTCGTCGATAAACGTCCGTCCGATGTCACGCTTGTTGACCACCGCCGCGCGTTCGCCATCAAGCTCAAGCACGTCACCGTTTTCGATCAGGATGATGTTCTCTTCTGCGTAGCCGACGTGGTTCTTGATGAACTCTTTGTGCCGGAACAGCATGCGGTACTCGCCGTGAATCGGCACGACAAATTTGGGACGCACGGCTTCCGTCATGATGCGGATGTCTTCCTGAGAAGCGTGGCCGCTGACGTGAATCAAGCGCCGCTTTTCTTCGATGATGTTTGCTCCTCGCTTGTAGATGAAACCAATCATCCGAGAGATCGTCCGCTCGTTGCCGGGAATGATGCGCGCCGAAAGCACGACGGTGTCGCCCTCTTCGATCGACATGCCTTTGTAGCTCTGCGTGGCCATTTGCGAGAGAGCCGCGCGCGACTCGCCCTGTGATCCGGTGACAAGAAAAACAATCCGGTTGTCTTTCGTCTGCTTGGCCTGGTTCAGATTAACCATCAACCCGTCCGGGATATCCAGATAGCCGAGGCGGTCCGCTATCTCCACGTTCTTCTGCATCGAACGGCCCAGCACACAAACCTTGCGATTAAACTGCTGCGCAATATCAAGCACGATCTGCAGTCGATGGATCGAAGAAGCAAACGCCGCGACGATGATCCGGCCCTGCGCTTCCGCAAAGATTTCTTCGAAGGCGGGAATCACCGCTCGTTCGGAAGGAGTTCGGCCGGGAACCGTTGCATTGGTGGAATCCGACAAAAGCGCCAGCACACCTTCC